>JBDTQP010000075.1:0-13131 GCA_039932125.1 Gemmatimonadota bacterium | reverse complement strand
AGAGGTCGAGGAGCTGGCGGGCGATACGAACGTCATCCCAGGTGGGCTTCTTCCAATTGGGGTTCCTGAGCAGGGCAGCAGGATGGTAGGTCACGATCAGCGGAATCCCGGCAAAGCGATGAACCTTGTTGCGCAGCTCTCCGAGACTCTTCTTCACACCGAGCATTGATTCAGCCGCGGTCCCGCCGAGGGCCAGAATGACCTTAGGTTGGACAATTCCAATTTGCCGATAGAGAAACGGAATGCAAGCGGCAACTTCATCGGGCAACGGTTTTCGATTTGCCGGCGGGCGATTCTTGACAATATTGGCGATGTAGACGCTGGATCGAGGGAGATCGAGCGCCACAAGGAGCTTGTCCAGCAGGTCACCGGCCCGCCCGACGAACGGACGACCAAGTCGATCCTCCGTCTCTCCCGGACCTTCGCCAACCAGGAAGAGGCCCGCTCGGGGATCGCCTTCGCCGGGAACGCTTTTCGATCGAGTCAGGTGCAGCGGACACCGGGTGCACGCGTCAATTGCCGCGATAATGTCGTCCAGCGTCTCGAGCTGACCTATTGGGTCCGCCAGGTCAAAAATCGCGGGTGCGATACTGAGGCCAGGTCCGGGAATTGGCGGAAGATCCTTGCGCCAGCGCCCTGGGGATGGCTCACTGGTGAGCACCTCAGCGACAGTCTCGGTAACCACCGCTTCAGTGACGGCAGCCTTCGTTTGACGGGAAACAACTGATTTGATGGGTTCGGCCAGCTTTACAGGCAATTTCAAGCTGGATGACAAGATCACCTCGCTGCCGCCCAGCTCAATCTGCTGCTCCAGGTAGCGGCGCAGGGAATCAGACAAGGCGGGTTTCAATCGCGTCAAGAATTGCGTCAGCCACCGCACGTTTGGACTGAAGAGGAAGATCGCGCGGTGTTTCCCCGCGCGAAATCAGAGTGACCCGATTGGTGTCCACCTCGAAACCGGCCCCAGGCTCAAGGGCATCATTCACCACAATCATATCGAGCTTTTTCTTCTCCAGCTTGGCCTGGCCCCGCGCGACCGCGTTCCCCGTCTCCAGGGCAAATCCCACGGTGACCGCTCCCGGCTTTCGAAGCGATGTCGTCGAGTCCAGGATGTCCCGGGTCGCTTCCAGCTGAATCACCTGCGGTCCATCGCTTCGGGCGCGCTTGGTCTTCGAAGGCTCCGCGGGTCGGTAGTCGGCCGGAGCAGCGGCCATGATGAACACGTCGGCTGCCGGGAGGGCGGAGGACACGGCACTCTCGAGATCTGCCGTGCTCTCGACTCTGATAACCTCGACTCCAGCAGGAACAGCGATCTCGACCGGGCCGCTGATCAGGGTGACCTCAGCACCGCGTTCCCAGGCTGCTTCGGCCAGGCGGTATCCCATGCGACCGCTCGAACGATTGCTGATGACTCGCACCGGGTCGAGAGCTTCCCGCGTGGGGCCTGCGGTAATCAGCACCCGCTTTCCCTTGAGCGGACCGGCCTTTGCCAGCAGCCGCGCGGCGTGCGCCATGATCGTCTCCGGCTCACTCATCCTTCCTGGCCGTGAGGAAGGGCCTTCCGCAAGCGCGCCGGCTTCAGGTCCTACAAAACGACAGCCGCGCAGACGAAGCAGATCGACATTCGCCTGCGTGGCCGGATGGGCGAACATTTCATCGTTCATGGCCGGTGCGAAAAGCGTTGGTGCGCCCCCGGCGAGAAGCAGTGTCGTGAGAAAATCGTCGGCCAGGCCATGAGCTGCGCGAGCGATCAGATGAGCTGTGGCTGGTGCAACCAGGATGAGATCAGCGGCTGTGCCGAGCCGCACATGAGCAAGGGCCTCACCACGGTCCCAGAGCGAGGTGACAACCGGCCTGTCGGTCAGGGCTTCAAAGGTGACGGGCCCGACAAATTCCGCGGCGCCCTGCGTGAGCACCACATCCACGCGAGCCCCAGCCTCGGTGAGCCGCCGGGCGAGATAGCAACTTTTATAGCTCGCGATCCCGCCCGACACGCCGAGGACGACGTGGCGGCCGGACCAGCTCACGTTTCCGAGCGGCGGCGGCGGAGAAGCTTGTAGTCGAGATCGCCCATGCACAGTTTGTCCAAGGCGACGGTGGTGAGCTTTTCTTCCTTGTCGGTGAGCTTCTCCTTGGGAAGTTCATTGAGGAAGCGGGAGAACTTGGCGGCAACCAGGACACCGAGATACTTGTTTCCGGCCTGCTGTGCCGCTTCCATCGGGGTGTAAATACGCATCGTTCTTCGTCCTTCGGTTAGTGTAGTCCGTATGTTCAGCTAAGGGATCTCCCGGACACCTCACCAGATTTCCTGCATCATCCACTCATCCAATTCTTTCCGCTTCCCCCAGCACTTCCGATTGCAGGGCCGATATCATCCCGGCCATATTTTCCAGTCGCTCGACCCGCTGAGACTCGGCTTCGATGATCGCGGCAACCCGCCTGACCGCATTCGGAATCGTGTCGTTCACCACCAGGTAGTCGTATTCACAGGCGGCCTGAAGCTCGACGGCCGCTCGTTGGAGTCTCTGCCGAACAACACCCGGGGTCTCGGTATTCCGCCCGCTGAGCCGGTCGACGAGCTGAGCGCCGCTCGGCGGTAACACGAAGATTGTCACCGTTTCAGGGTACAGCGCCTTGAGCTGCCGAGCACCCTCGACTTCGATGTCGAGGACCGCGTGTTTGCCCTCGTTAAAGAGCCGCTCCAGCTCGCTGCGGAGCGTACCGTAATACTGGTCGGCATATGTCGCCCACTCGACGAACTCGCCCTGGTCTCTCCGGGCATCGAACTCCGAGCGGGCGAGAAAGAAATAGTCGCTGCCGTGGACTTCGTTCGGGCGCTTCTTGCGGGTCGTGGCGGAGACTGAATAGCCGAGGTCTTCCCTCCCCTGTAACAACTCCCGCGCGATCGTCGACTTGCCTCCGCCGGAGGGCGAGGAGAGGACCAGCGGGAATGGAATCATTGCAGGTTCTCGAGCTGTTCCCGAAACTTCTCCAGTTCCCCCTTCATCAGGATCACCTGCTGAGTGATCACCGCATCGTTCGCCTTGGAGCCCATCGTATTTACTTCCCGGCCCAGCTCCTGGGCCAGGAACCCAAGCTGCTTACCGGGAGCGGTGTTCGCCAGCGCTTCCCGGCATGCCTCGAGGTGGGACCTGAATCGCACCAGCTCCTCAGTGATGTCCAGCTTATCGGCGAGGATGGCGATCTCCTGCGCAATCCTCGCCTCGTCCGGCATCGAGCCGTTCACCAGCGTGGCCACAGCCAGACGAAGGCGATCGCGTTCGCGCAGCACCCGAGCCGGTGCCTGGGTCGCCACCAGCGCTGCCGCACCTTCGAGCAGAGTAAGCCGGTGCCGGAGCTCGTCTGCCAGCGAGGCCCCTTCCCGCTCCCGCATTGTTTTGCATGCCGCCGCCGCGCCAGCGACGACCGGGGCAACTACAGCCCATTCGATGACGGGGGCTTCGTCCGGTGGAGTCACGAACACTTCAGACTGTCGGGACACCATGGTCAGGTCGATCTCTCCGGGCAACCCGAGCAGGTCCTTAAGCTCTCGAAGCCGGTTGACGACCGCCTGGGCTCTTTCCAGGTTCACCGCCGGTGCGTCCACTTCAACCGGACGCTCGAGCCACCGGACCGACACCGACACGTGCCCCCGTTCAAACTCCCGGCGCAGCATCTCCCGGAACTCGGCTTCCAGGGTATTCATGTCCTGCGGCAGCTTCAGCGACAGGTTGAAATACCGATGGTTGACCGTTCGGATCTCGACCCGGAGACGACCTCCGGCAGCGGGACCCTCGGCGGCCCCAAATCCGGTCATGCTGTGGGGCAAGCGGCTCCTCCAAAACGGGGCTGTGAAGAGCCGGGGAAGTTAGTCGAAAGGAGGGGTTTTCGGCAGGTCCACTAAAGCATCAAAGCATTGGATGATTGGTGAAGCAATAAGGATGATTAGATCATTAGATGGTCAGACTGCCAAAACCATTAGCCGCGGTGTTAGGCGAGCCACTGGTCTTCAAGCGTTATGTGTAGACCTTGTTGCAGCACCTCAGCCCTGTTCCATGCCTGATCCGTGGCCTTCGTGTTAAGGCTGATGTTTTGCACATGATCTCTCCGCGGCAAGAAGGATCCATCTGAGATCGATGCCTGCACTCAGCTCTTTCCATTGGCGCTTTCGTGCACTACACTCGGCACCCAGCCCCTGCACTCTGCGCCCTGCACCCTGCACCCTGCACCCTGCATTCTGCACTGTGCAGCACTTAGTTACTGAACTCCCACCGGGCACCGAACGTGCTCCCGAATCGGGGGACAAAATATTCGGGGACGTACGATCGCTTGTTCCCTGAGAGATTCATCCGGTCCCAGAAAAGAATCAGCCCGCCGAGTCTCATCTGCACGACGCTGCGGAAGAACGTGGCACCCCCGAGCTTGACTGGTGTTCCCGTAGCATCCCGCCCGATGATCCCGTCGCTCCACGCCTCCATGCCAAGCTGAAGCTTGAGGTCGAAGATGCCGCTCGGAAACGTCCGCAGGAATTTGCTGCGTATGGTGCCGGTCACCGATGAGTGCTTGGGCGGCAGTCCCTCGACGATCGTCCCCATCGGGTCACTATACCAGCCCTCGACGGTGAGCCATTGCTTTGGCGAAATCCTGCCCGAGACGGTCAGCCATCTCGTCGTCCCCATCGCCCGCAACGAATCGTAGAGAAGAAAGGGCTGATAGGAATACGGCTGAAAAGCGTGGGTCTGGCTCATTCCGACTTCCAGCCCGACTCGGGAATGCTGCCAGCTGAGCAACCCCTGGAGATCGAGAATCGTCTGCGCGGTGTCCGACGTGATCGAGGGAGCTGCCACGACACTTCCTGCGCGGGCAGAACCGGAGAGCACGAGGCTCAAAGGAAGCGAGAGCCCGGCCCGAGCCCCTATCCACTGACTCACCCGGTTCGACTCGTGGAGCTGGTACACCGCTTCGCCATTGACCGTGATTCCCCGAAGCCCGGACCAGCCCGCGGTTGCCCGCGCGTCCCAGGTGGTCCAGCGCGACTGGTGAAGAATTGATCCGCCCACCTGCACCGATGGACCGCGTGCGGAGACAAATGCTCCCAGCTGATTCACACTCTGGTCAACTCCGCTCCCCCGCCACGACGAGTGTCCGTACAGCGCATTAAATCGCAGCCCGCGCTCGCCAGGCCCTCGCTTGTAATAGACGCGGACCTGGTCGTCGCTGCGATCTCCTCGCAGGAAATCACCGATGGTGTCGCCGGGAGCCCGCTCGAATGCGCGACGATTGGGCGAGGTGCGGAGACTCTGGACCTGGACGCCGAAATGATCCGAAGGGATGTAGCCCAGCTGCAGGAAATAGCTGGTGTTGGTGTGGTCGCTGCTGAATCCGCTCCCGGTTGGAGCATCGAAGTACTCACCCGCGACGGCGAGGGAGACCCCATTATCGAACCGTCGCTCCAGCGCACCGAGATACCGGGAGATATGCTTGTCTCCCGATGCCAGACCAATCCGTGAGCGGGCGGAGCGACGGTCGTCCCGGTAGGTGAAGAGATGGACCCGGAGGAAACCTGGCCATCGCTCGATCTCCACCCGTTCGAGCAGGCTCAGCGACACAAGCGACGGATCGAATGCGATGCTGTCTCTTCCAAGCGGGATGAGTGGAAGGCCATCCTGGTAGTACTCGACCGAGGTGGCCCCACGGCCCTGATAGTTGGGATACTCCGGCCGCCCGAGCCACCCACCCCGCCAGAGAAAAACGCCGGGAACCCGCTGCAGCAGGTCTCCCAGCGTCTGGTTCATGGCCCAGTCGATCGAATCTCGCGTGAGCACCACTCTCGAGAGCGGCGCGCGAGGCCCCTCGGTTCGCAGGTAGGGCAGGACATTCAGCAATACGGCATTGTCCTTCTGCGCGTCGAGGAAGCGCGCAGTTTCATCCACGGTGTCCGACGGAAGGGTGTCGCTGGGCAGCGTATCAAGAATCTGAGCGCGCAGCGGTGTGGTCAGAAACAGAAAAAGACCGAGGACGCCGAGCCTCACGCTCCAGACGAGTGCGTTTCCGAAACAAGTCTCAGAACAGGTTTTCTTTTCCGGAATCACTGGGCTCGGCTCAGGATGAACTCCGAGAACAGTCGAACACCACTTCCTGTCGGCCCTTTGACCATGTCCGGCGCTTCGCGTTCCGTGTATGCCGTGCCGGCAATGTCGAGATGGACCCAGGGGAACCCTTCCACGAACTCACGCAGAAACCATCCGGCAGAAATACTTCCCGCCGGACGTCCGCCGCTGTTCTTCACGTCCGCGATATCGGATTTGATGAGGTCACGGTAATCATCCCAGAGAGGCAGCGGCCATCCGCGCTCTCCGGCCCGCTCTCCGGCAAGACGGACCTCCTCGGTAAGGGCGTCGTCGGTTCCCATGAGCCCAATAGCGGTATGGCCAAGCGCGATCACAATAGCACCGGTCAGCGTCGCGATATCGAGGGCGCAAGCGGGCGCGTAGCGCCTGGCGTAGGCCAGCGCATCGCACAGCAGCAGGCGGCCCTCGGCATCCGTGTTGATGATCTCGATGGTCTTTCCGGAAAGAGCGCGCACCACGTCTCCCGGCCGATACGCGGTCGACGAAGGCATATTTTCGGCGGACGGGACGAGCCCGACCACGTGCAGCTTCGGCTTCAACCTGCCCAGCATTTCGAAGGTGCCGAGGACGGCAGCCGCGCCGGACATGTCATATTTCATGTCTTCCATGTTCGGTGCCGGCTTGATGGAGATCCCGCCGGTGTCGAACGTCACGCCTTTGCCGACCAGCACGACCGGCGCGCCCTCCGCGCCTTTGTATTCGAGAATAATGAAACGCGGCTCCTGCGCGCTTCCCTGGGCAACAGCGAGCAGCGCGCCCATTCCTTCTTTTTCCATCGCGGGGCGATCGAGCACCGTCACCGAAAATCCGTGGGCCCCGGCCAGCTCTTCGGCCCGGGTCGCGAGATAGGTTGGCGTACACTGATTCCCCGGCAGGATCTGGAGACCCCGAGCGAAAACGTGGCCGGCCGCAATCGCCGCTCCGATAGTATGACCCGGATTGAGCTGTGCGGCATCACTGGTGAGAATGTCGAAATGCTCAAGCACGGGGCGCTTTTCTTCCGGAGGCTGCTTCAGCTCCATGTAGTGCCATGCTCCCTGAGCCAGCCCTTCGGCCATCGCCTGGCCCTGGTCGCTGCCTGACAGGTTGCCTCGACATTCCTCGGGAAGGTGAAACGCGGCGCTGACGACGCCGAGGATCCGGGCCCGTTTTGCGGCGGCACCCGCGGCACGGCGGACCGCCTGGCGGCTCATTTCCTCCGCCTTGCCCATACCGACAAGAACGATCCGCTTTGCCGGGCCCGGCGGATAGAGCACCGCAAGGTCATCGCGCTTGCCCGAAAAGTCAGTTGACGCGAAGACCCGCTCCAGCGCACCGTCTGTCGCCCGGTTCAGCGCGTGCAGAGAGGGAGGCAGGGTCCCCCGGGTGACTGCAATGGCGAGAAGCGGAGTCTGATGGGATTCGGGTGAGGCGACGAGAACGGACGTAGTCAGCAGCATACAATGACATCGCGGGTTCGGGAAAGAAAAGTTGCATGACCAACGGTATAAGTCTCAGCGATGCCAATCTATTCGGATAGAGTCAAACAAACATCAACTGACAGAATCGCAAGGACTTAGGAGAGTCATTCGCGTGAGGTATGAAGTCAGAAAAGCTAATCGGCCGGGTTGAAAAAGAGAAACGTGCCCGGTACCCTGGTGGACTGTCGCCTCGAAGTAACAGTTCCTTCCCATCTGTGGCAGCTCGCCCTCTCATTCGACCCATTGGTTCGCCTCCGCGCCTCCCCCCGACATCATCGTTTGGGCACAGTTTCCGCTTCTGGCATCTTCCGCGTACATTCCCGAGTCCGTAAGGGCCGTCCCCGACTTTGAGTTGCCGGGATAACGAATCGCCGGAACCATGGGCGAGACAGAAAGGCATATACGATGTGGCGCACGCGGCACGCACCCGACGCGCGACGGCAGTCCCCCACCACCCAACCCGATGATGTCGAAGCCGGTGACATGGTTCCACCCGAGGCCGATCTGGACGAATTATTGGAAGAGCGAGAAGCAATGGGGAAAGCCGAGGTATCAGCGGAGGTCCCCGGTTCACCCGTCGAGCGGATCAAACGCTACAATGAAGACCGCGAGCCCGAGCGCCTCCAGGTCAAGTATGCCCGGATGCGAAGCTCGGCCTTCGGATTTTATCGGGGAACCAGTCACCTCTTCAACGAAGATTGGCCGAGTGGAAGCCTCCTCGACCTTTTGCCTGCTGTCTGGTCGTCTGGAGATCTTCACCTTGAAAACTTCGGGACTTACAAAGCGGACAATCGGCTGGCCTATTTTGACATCGTCGATTTTGACGATGCGGCACTGGCTCCCGCCGGGCGGGACCTGACGCGTTTTGTCAGTAGTGTTATTCTGGCCGGCCGGGACCTGAAAGTCGGCGGGCGGGAGACCATCGCGCTCACGCAGATCTTCCTGCGGTCCTACGCGGCCGCGCTGCATGAAGGGAAGGCAAGGTGGGTGGAGCGTCCCACGGCCAGGGGCATGGTGAAGGATCTGCTGGCCGAGATCAAGTCACGTTCCCGCCGTGAGCTTCTGGACAACCGGACCGAGCTTCACGGCCGGGCGCGCCGCCTTCGGGTGGATCTCAAGCATACGCTGCCGGTCCCCGAGGTGGTTCGCGGCCGGATCGGCGCCTTCATGAAGAAATGGGCAGCTCGCCAGGCCGATCCAGAATTTTTTCAGCTCCTCGACGTGGCGCGCCGGGTCGCTGGCGTCTCCAGCCTGGGCCGGCCCCGTTTTGTGCTGCTGGTCGAAGGGAATGGCTCTCCCCACCGGAATTTTCTGCTCGATCTGAAAATCTCCGTCGAATCTGTCATGGCATCCCGCCTCCAGCTGGCGCAGCCGGGCTGGAAAAATCACGCGGAGCGCATCGTGGCGGTTCAGAAACGGATGCAGTCGGTATCTCCCGCCCTGCTGCACCCGGTACTGGTGAACCGGCATCCGTATGTCATCCAGGAGTTGCAGCCCACCCGGGACCGGCTGAATCTCAGCCGCTGGGATGGCAAGATCCGTCGGCTGGAAAAGATTATGGACGTCATGGGGGAGATCGTCGCGTGGGCCCAGCTTCGGAGCAGCGGCCGGGAAGGTTCCGTCATCACCGATGAATTGATCGACTTAGGCAAACGTGACGGCTGGCAGAATGAAGTGGTGGCATACTCCCGGTTTTATGCCTCGCGGGTCGAGAGTGACTACAAGGAATATTGCCGCGCGTATGATGCCGGGGAGTTTGGCGAGAAATAGGGGCGTCTGCGACGCACACAAAACGGCCGGCCGGGAATTCCCGGCCGGCCGTTCCCGCAGCTATGGCTGACCTCTAGAAGTAAACGCCTCCAGTGGCGACGAACTGATTTCCATGGCCCAGCTGCGCTCGGGCTTCAATGTATGGAGTGAGCTTGGTCCGGGTGTGAAAATTCAGGCCTCCCAGGAAATTGAATCCCACGTCGGTGCTGCTGCATCCGCCATAACTAATACCAGAACCAGTATCAGTACCACAGTTTACCGACGCATGTCCAATATTGAGGCCAGCCCCAACGTAGGGGTGCGCAGTCCTTTGGGCCCCGGGAATGATGTAGCCCAGGTTGGCGTTAATCTCCCAATAGTTCAGGGGACCACTCGGAAAGAAGTAGTTGAATTCGCCAATCCCGAAAAATCCGGGGCTCTTGATCATGTTGGCGAGTTCCAGCTTCGCCCGGGCGCCGATTCCGAAGTCGGTTTCAGAACCGAAGCTCGCCTGCGGTGCAAAACGCACCTGGGCTTCCGCCGTGACCGCTCCAGCACATAAAAGAAGACCAACCGCTGCCACACAGAGTTTCGCTCGCATTGTTTCCTCGCTGAGGTTACTGAATATGCCACAGGGCTGTCTACCAATTCACTACCAGGCAAGGCGTGTAATCTACAGCGCCTCGGGCGAACTCGCCAACATCGAGCTGCATCGGTTCAAAAAGAGATGGATACCGGCGTATCAATTCGATATGCCCGAGGCGAGAGTCGAACTCGCACGGGGTTGCCCCCGGCGGATTTTGAGTCCGCTGCGTCTGCCATTCCGCCACTCGGGCCGGGCGCCAAAGGTGGCAGACTGAGGACACAAAAACAAGCTGGTCAGCGCGTGATACCGGGTCCCCCCGTCCGGTGCTTCGTGCTCAGGACGTGAACGCGTCCGGCCTGACCCGGTCTCAGTAGTGCACCGTTGGGAATGGGGTTGGACTTGGAGACCGGCCGAGGGCGACCTAAGATTCGCGCATTCAATCCCCAATTTCTTCAACAAAGTTCGATCGCTATGACCGGCCTGCAGACTCGCTCGTTTCATCCCTGGCACGACATCCCCACAGGACCTGATGTTCCCAACATCGTCACCGCGATCATCGAGATACCGGCCAACGAGCGCAACAAGTACGAGCTCGACAAGGAGCTCGGCATTTTTCGCCTTGACCGCGTGCTGCACAGTGCCGTGCATTACCCCGGCGATTACGGCTTCATTCCGCGCACGCTGGGCGATGATGGCGATCCGCTCGACGTGCTGGTACTGATGACGCTCCCGGTCTTCACCGGCTGCCTGGTCGATGTGAGACCGATCGGCCTCTTCCACCTGGTCGATCGCGGCGATGCGGACGAGAAAGTGCTCGCGGTCCCCGTGGCCGACCCGTACATGGACGGCATTCATCGTCTCACCGACATGACCCGGCATGCGCTCAAGGAGATCGAGCACTTCTTTCAGGTGTACAAGGATCTCGAGGGCACGCGGACGGTCACGCGCGGGTTCGAGGACGTGGAAGCCGCGCACGACGCAATCCAGAAGTCGCAGCGGATGTACCATGAGAAATTCAGCGGAAGAACCGGATGACCGGAGCGGCGGGTTCCCGAGTATTGGAGCGCCCCCCGAAGCGCACGATGTTTGCCCGGGCGATCCGGAAGCATTGCCCGGTGTGCGGCGGAGGAGGACTATTCGACGGATGGTTCCGAATGAAGTCCCAGTGTCCCACCTGCGGCATTCAGTTCAATCGGGGGGAGAGTGGCTACGCGCTGGGTGCCATGTGGTTCAACCTGCTCGCTGCGGAAGCGGTCACGGTGGCCATTTTCATCACTACCATAGTCCGGATGTGGCCCGACCCGCCGTGGGATATCCTGCAGTACAGCGGACCAATCGAGGCGCTGATTATGCCCCTGCTGTTCTATCCCTTTTCCAAGACGCTGTTTCTCGCCTTTGATCTCTGCATCAGACCCTTGCAGCTGTTTGAGGCTCAAGAATAGAGGCAGATGATCGCTGATTACTCCGGAAGCGACATGCGACCAGCTCCCGGAGTCAGCAATACCAGGGAAGACTACTCACGGATCCCGCCGGGTGGGCCGAGTATCTCACTCCAGACAAACGCATCTCTGATTTGCTGCCGCGACTTCTTTGCCACCGCGGTCTTGTCCGCCGCGACCTGGCGAATCCGGGCATCGAAGCTCTGGTGATCCACGTTTTCCCGGGGACGATCACGCTGTTCTGCTTCGGCAATGCGACGCTGGATGATCGTTTCGGCCTCATCGTCAAAATCCACTACCTGGCGCTGGCTGCGGGTCAACCCTTCTTCCCACTTGCTCACTCGCGCCGCCACTTCGAGCGATCCCCTCTCTTCCACCTCCTCGGCTTCTGGAAGTGGCTCACGCGCGGGCCGGCCGAGCGGCCCCTCCGTCCGCGACCCGCCCTGGCCCAGCGCACGAAGCATCTCCTCCAGCCTGCGGGTTTGGAACTGCGGATTCCCGCTCAGCTCCGTATGGGGTGGAAACGACGCTCCCGGCGCGCTCCGCTGAATAGTAGTCTTTGTCCCGCGGGGAAGTTCTGTAGCACGGCGCTGCAACGCGGACCGTTCGGCTGGTGACTCGCCCGTCCCCGGCTGCGAGGCCCGCTTGATCTTGCCGATCACCGACAGGAAGGCGTAGATGATGGCACCGACCACGAGAACGCTCCCGCCATCAGCCTGCACCATTTCGCTCGAGAGCACGACCACGCTCAACTCTCCTGCCCCTGGCCATCAGGAGACCCGGCGATGGATTGACGCATCAGGGTATCCGCCTGGATGTTGCGGTAACGCTGATAGTCCATCACGCCGAGGTGTCCGTTCCTGAATGACTCCGCAATGGCGAGCGGAATCTGTGCCTCGGCGGCGATTACCTTGGCCCGCTGGTTCTGGGACTCCGCCTTGAACTCCTGCTCCATGGCGACGGCCAGCGCACGTCGCTCTTCCGCCTTGGCCTGGGCGATACGCTTGTCCGCTTCTGCCTGGTCGGTCTGAAGCTCGGCGCCGATGTTTTTGCCGACGTCTACGTCAGCAATGTCGATCGAGAGGATTTCGAACGCCGTTCCCGCGTCGAGCCCCTTCGCAAGCACCGTCTTCGAGATAAGGTCGGGATTCTCCAGCACGGCCTTGTGACTCGATGCCGATCCGATCGTGCTTACAATTCCTTCGCCGACACGGGCAAGAATCGTTTCCTCGCCGGCGCCGCCAACCAGTCGGTTGAGGTTGGCGCGGACAGTCACCCGCGCAAGCGCCAGGAGCTGAATGCCATCCTTCGCCATCGCGGCGACCTTGGGGGTCGTGATCACTTTGGGATTCACGCTCACCTGCACCGCCTCGAACACATCACGGCCGGCCAGATCGATCGCGGTGGCCTGCTTGAAGTCGAGCGTGATCCCCGCCTTGTCAGCGGCGATCAACGCGCGCACGACTCGTTCGACATTTCCACCCGCGAGGTAGTGCGCCTCCAGCTCATCCACATCCAGGTGCAACCCGGCTTTGTGCGCGTTGATCATCGGATTCACAATTGCCGCCGGATTTACCTTCCGGAAACGCATGAAGAACAGCGTCATGAAGGAAACGGGAACATTCGTCACCAATGCCTGGAACCAGAGTCCGAGCGGAATGAATCGGAAAAACATCGTGAGGACGATCAGCGCGATGATGACCAGGACGAGCACGAACGGGGCGCCTAATTCCAGGAAACGATCCACAAGCAACTCCAGTCAAAGG
>JBDTQP010000074.1:0-13421 GCA_039932125.1 Gemmatimonadota bacterium | reverse complement strand
CCTCTCCCCGGCTCCCCGGCTCCCCGCCTCCCAGCTTATGAGCTTCCCCGCTCCCCCGCCCTAGACTATTTTTTCCCGTCCAGCCGGTTGTCATGGCCTTAAGACGAGGTAAGTGATTTGAAGATCGCAGTTTGCCTGAAGCGGGTCCCCGACACTACCGCCAAGATCGCCATCAGCAATGATGGCAAATCCATTGATGAGTCGGGCGTGAAGTTCGTCCCCAATCCTTACGACGAGTTCGCGCTGGAAGAGGCGATCAAGTTGAAGGAGACCGCCGGTGCGGGGGAGACCGTTGTCATTGGGATGGGTAATGACGCGACCGCCGAGACGCTGCGGACCGCTCTCGCGATGGGGATCGATCGCGCTGTGTTGCTCCAGTCGGCCGGCTCTCCTGATGGGTTCGAGGTCGCAAAGGCACTCTCAGCGGAGCTCAAGGATGGCGGGTACGATCTTATCCTTTTCGGCAAAATGGCGGTGGACGACTACAATCATCAGGTTGGTCCCATGGTCGCGGAGCTGCTGGAGCTCCCCTGCATCACAACGGTCGCCCATTTGAGGATGGCGGACAACGCCGTCGAAGCCGAACGTGAAATCGAGGGCGGTATCGAGCTCGTGACCTGTTCGCTCCCCGCGGTGCTCACCTGTGATAAAGGACTCAACAATCCTCGACTGCCCTCGCTCAAGGGGATCATGGCAGCGAAGAAAAAACCGATGGAGACCAGGCCGGTGACGATGGGAACCGGCGGTCTCGAGCTGCTCGGCCTGGCACTGCCACCGGAACGCTCAGCGGGTAAGATCGTCGGCGAAGGCCCCGATGCCGTCTCGACCCTCGTCAATCTGCTTCGCACAGAAGCGAAGGTACTCTGATGCCGGCCGTACTTGCCGTCACCGAACAGCGCGGTGGAACTCTGAGGAAGGTCTCACAGGAGGTCGTCACCGCCGCTCGCACCATCGCCGATGGATTGGGCGCCACTCTCGATGCTATCGCCCTGGGTACGGGTACCCTCGCCGGATCTCAGGAGCTTGGTGCTGCCGGCGCCGATCGCATCCTCACCGCGGCGCATCCCGATTTCGCCCTGTACAACCCGGATGGGTTCGCCGCGGTAATCGCTTCGATTGCGTCGAGCTACCAGGTCATTGTGTTCGCCGCGACGGCGACCGGACGAGACCTGGCACCCCGGGTTGCTGCGAAGCTGGGCCAGAGCTGCGCTACCGATGTCACCGCGCTGACGGTAGATGCCGGAAAACTTGTCGTGACTCGGCCGATCTACGCCGGGAAGGTGCTGCAGAAGCTCAGGCTCAACGGCACGCCAGCGATTCTCTCCATACGCCCGAACACCTTTGCCATCGCGCAGAACGCCCGGGCCGGAGCCATGGAGAATGTCCCCGTCCCCTCCTTCACGCAGCGGGTGACCGTGAAAGAGATCAAGGCGGCAGCGACGGCCACGCTCGATGTGGCTGAGGCGGCGGTGGTCATCTCCGGCGGTCGCGGCCTCAAGGATCCAGCGAACTTCAAACTACTGGAGGACCTGGCGGCGGCGTTTGGGAATGCCGCGGTCGGTGCCAGCCGGGCGGTGGTTGACGCCGGATGGCGGGATCATGGGTCCCAGGTTGGACAGACCGGTAAGACGGTGAGCCCGGGGCTTTACATCGCTGTCGGTATTTCCGGTGCCATTCAGCATCTCGCCGGTATGCGCACGGCCAAGGTCATCGTAGCAATCAACAAGGACAAGGACGCACCCATCTTCAAAGTGGCCGACTACGGGGTGGTGGGAGACCTCTTTGAAATCCTGCCGCGCCTCACTGAGGAAGTGAAGCGCCTTCGAGCGGAGCACTAAGCACTCAGCACCCGGCACTCTTCAGTTCGTGTGCGGGATCCCATCTTCGATCGGGACACGTGGTTGCTCCGGTAGACACAAAACCTCGGCTCCTTAAAATTCTCGGTGTTGCCTTCGGCGTGGCGGTCATCGTCGGCAACACCATCGGTGTCGGTATTCTCCGGACTCCTGGTGAAGTCGCGGCGCGTCTGCCCAATGCGTGGCTCTTCCTCGGTGTGTGGGTGCTGGGTGGACTCTATGCCCTCCTGGGTGCCACCCAGATGGCGGAGCTCGGCGCAATGATCCCTCGCTCCGGGGGCCAGTATGTTTTCGTGCGTCGCGGTCTCGGCGAATACCCCGGCTTCGTCGTTGGCTGGAGTGACTGGGTCTCGACCAGTGGCACGGCGGCGTTTCTTGCCATGGTCTTCGCCGAGTACACCGTGCAGCTGGTCCCGGCGATCGCCTCCCTGCAATCGTACCTGGCGCTTGGTTTGATCGCGTTGTTCACGGCGATTCTCTGGCAGGGGGCAAGAACAGGGGACATCGCCCAGCAGATTACCAGCCTCATCAAGGCGCTCGGCTTGATGCTCCTGGCCCTTGCGTGCCTCATCTTCGCGGGCAAGTCCGGGCCGGTGGCAGCGAAGCCGATGCCGGTCGGCTTCACCCTGTTTACCGCTGTGGTAATCGCCCTGCAGGCGGTCATCTACACCTACGACGGATGGACCGGCGCCACCTATTTCAGTGGTGAATCGAAGGACCCGGGGCGTGAAATCCCCCGGGCGACGATCCTCGGAGTGTGGTCGGTGATCGTGGTCTATCTCCTGCTCAACCTTGCTTTTCTGCGGGCGATACCGATTGGGCAGATGGCCGGAGATCCGTTCGTCGCCGGTTCGGCGGCGCGAGCGGTGTTTGGTCTCACCGGAGACGTGGTGATTCGCCTCATCGTCGTGATCGGAATTCTGAGTGCTATCAATGCAACGCTCCTGATGGCCTCGCGCGTCCCGCTGGCCATGTCCGAAGATGGACTCATCTCCGCTGCCGCGACCGACGTCAGCGCCTCCGGTACTCCCCGCATCACCCTCGTTGCGAGCGCGCTTGTCGCGGTGCTTTTCGTGCTCACTGGAACATTCAACCAGGTCCTGGCACTTCTCGCCTTCTTCTTCGTGGCGAATTACGCCCTCTCGTTCGCGTCGCTGATTGTGCTCCGGCAACGCGAACCTGACCTCCCTCGACCGTATCGAGTTCCGGGATTCCCCTTTACGACGGGCCTTGCACTTACCGGTGCCATCGCGTTTCTCATCGCCGGATTCATCGGCGATCGTTCGAACAGTATTCGCTCCCTCTTCATTCTGCTGCTGAGCTACCCGGTCTACCGCGGGTTTCGCTGGTGGACGCATCGCAAGACATGATCGAGTTGACCCAAGAGGCGATCGCGCGGGATGCCCATCGCCTTGCGGCGCTGGCGCTCGCCGAGGATGGCGCCCGGGACCTCACGACCGAAATCACCATGCAGCAGCCGCTTCAGGCCTCTGCCCGGATCGAATTCAGAGCCCCAGGTGTCCTGGCGGGATTACTCTACGCCGATGCTGTCGCCGCCTCCTGCCAGCTGGATATAGTATGGACCGGAAACGACGGCAGCCCGATCGAGAAACCGAGGACGGTCGGCACAATCTCCGGGGACCTGGCGTCGATACTCAGAGCCGAGCGTCCTCTTCTTAACCTGTTACAGCGTGCCTCAGGCATCGCGACGGTGACAGCGAAGTACGTGCACGCGATCGCGGGAACCGGATGCCGCGTTCTGCATACGAGGAAGACTGCTCCGGGTTTGCGAACGTTAGATCTGAGTGCGGTACTTGCGGGTGGTGGAGAACTTCATCGGATTGATCTCGCGAGCACCGTCATGATGAAAGACAATCACTGGGCAGCGCTCGCGCGGGAAGGACGTTCACTGGCGGATGCTGTTCTCGAGGCTCGCCACCGCCAGGCCAGCGGCATCTACGTCGAAGTCGAGAGTCTCGAGCAGGTGCGTCTCGCAGTGGCGGCCGATGTGGATCGCCTCCTGATCGACAACCAGTCGCCCCATGTCATGAGCGAGTGGGCTCGTCTTGCACGAGCCAGAAAGCCGACCATCGAAATCGAGGCGACGGGGGGCATTACACTGGAGAATGCGCGCGAGTATGCGGCGGCGGGTGCGGACTTCATTTCGACTGGTGCGCTGACCCACAGCGTACCGGCCGCGGATATCGCAGTCGAGATCGAACGGTGATGCCCGGTACCAGAAAACAGCCGGTCCGCGTCGGCGGGACCGGCTGTTTTCGTGGTGACGGTTAACGCACCGCGAGGCCCGCGGCAAACGCGGGCAGGGCATCGACGCTGCCAAGGCTGACGAGGCTGCCATCGGCTCCCATCTGGAATTCATCGATCTCGCCGCTGGTTTCGTCGAGATTATACAGCACGCCCGATGACGTGAACGCCAGGTCAATCGGCGCGCTGCCTGCGCCGGTCTGAGCGGCAATAGCCTGCCTCAGCTCGAGGCTGGCATCCTTGTGGATCCGGTAGCTGCTGATGGTTCCACTTCCGGTGTTTGCGACGTAGGCGAATCGCTCATCGTCAGACACCACGAGCCAGCAGGCTGCCGTCTGGGTATTCTCCACCGAGGAGCTGATGACCTGGACGTTCCCATTGGTGACTGACGCGTAGGAGGATGCCGCACTGGCGCCGGGAGTGCCCCCGAAGGCTTCTGACACCAGGAGATTGCCGTTTCGGGTGAAGGTGAAACCAAACGGTGTTACTCCGGCTGACGCGTGGGTAGAAGGGCCGGACGCCAATCCATTGGTGCCGACCTGGTACGTGTCGATCGTGTTGGTGGCTTTCTCGGTCACGACGAGCGTCCGGCCATTGTCGGTGAATGACACTTGGGCTGCCGCAGTCGCAACCGCACCGCTCAGCGGCCGCCTGGAGCCGGCCAATGCCGTGAGCTGGCCGGAACTGTTGAGGGCAAATCCGAAGATGTTTCCTGCATGGGCCTGGTTGAGCACATACAGAAACCCGTTCTCGAAGGTGAGGCTGACCGGAAAGTCTCCTCCCGAGGGTTTCCGGTCGGTCAGGCTGAGGCTGCTGCCGTTAATCCGGAATACCGAGACTTCATTGCTTCCGGCGTTGACGGCAAACAGCCACTGACCGTCCCTGCTGACGACCAGTGATCCCTGAGACCCGAGACCGGTTCCCGACCCCCGTCCGCCAGTGGCAAATGTGGCCCCCGGTGTAAGAGCGCCGTTCGAGCCTTGCGTGAAGACGACAATGGCATTGCCCGCTTTGGCATTCGTGGCGCTGTACGCATAGCTGGTACTGGTGCCGCGCGCCTGATCGAGTGCCGGTACGTTGTTGTCACCCGGTGCGGTGGTCGTGCTATCACGATCACAGCCGGCGAGCAGAATAGCGGTGCCCGCCGCAAGGAGAATGAGTCTGGTCATAGGATATCTTTCGCCTTCCCAAATCGTTAGGAGTCCACTGGTGTGGGGCGACTCGGATGTGAGCCACAGTAAGAAACGAGACAGATCCAATGCTGGATCTCATTCCCGTGAACACCTGTTGATCGGGATTTACCTGACGAAGAACGCTGAGCCGTCGCAGGATGCGACGTATTCGCGGGGCGATAAGCAGTAAGCGATAAGTTACGTGCCCTGGCGTTCCGGCAGACTCTTCTGCTCCCGCTGCTGCGTCAGCATCCGCTCGGTGAAGTCGAGGCGTTCCTGAGTTTCTGCCAGATCCCTTTGCATGTCCTGCAACTGCGCCCTCAGCTCCTCCAGCTGGCCCTCAATGTTGGCGTTGACCGAGCCGCCGAATTGCGCCTCGATGGCATCCTTCCGCACCCGGGCCAACTTGGTCATGCCACTGAAGACCAGCGCAAGGACCGGAATGGAGAGCGCAAGAATCGGGATGAGCAGGGCGAGTGCATGCTGGTCCATGATGGTCTACTCCTGTTCAAGGATTACGGCCGTGCCGTAGCAGAGCACCTCGGTCACCCCGGACATGATTTCCGTCGCATCGTATCGCACACCAACCACTCCGTTCGCGCCGAGCCGGTCGGCCACTCCGATCATGATTTCAAAGGCTTCGCTGCGAGTTTTTTCACAGAGCGTGGTGAGAATTGTGATATTACCTCCGAGCAGGGTTTCGAACTTGGCACCGATACTGCCAAACACCGAGCGCGAACGCACACTGATGCCTCGCACCAGGCCGAGCGTCTGGACAACGCGGAAACCGTCGATCGTAAACGTGGTGGTGGTCATATCTGGATGCATGAGAATTTCCGGGTGAAGGTCGTCGAAACATAATGGCGTGGATCGGGAGAACGGCTGGCACGAGGAGCATGACCACCCATTGGGCAAGACAGACGGCCTGACGCCTTCTTCCAGCGCGCCTTATATTGCCGCCTGCGCCGCAGGGTTTCTGATCTTTCGCTTGCCAATGAGGCTCGTTTCGTGTCCAGGATTCTGCCCCTACGTCATCAGCGTGCCTTGCCAGTGGAGCGGCTCCTCCTCCACGACTCACCTGGGCCGGAAGCCATCGGCATGGACGTGGTATTTGTCGGGGCAGGTCCTGCGGGGCTGGCGGGAGCGATCGAGCTCGCCAATCTCGTCAAGCGTGACCAGGAGTCAGGCGGCGGAGTTGGGGAGGTCAATATCGCGGTCCTGGAAAAAGCCGGCAGCCTTGGCGAGCACAATCTTTCAGGCGCTGTCGTCAATCCCCGGGCATTCCGCGCGCTCTTTCCCGGGCTCAAGGACTCGGAGTTTCCTTTCCGGCAGCCGGTGACCGGCGAGTCGGTGTATTACCTGACGGCGCAGCATGCCGTTGCCGCACCGGTTCCTCCTACCATGAAAAATCATGGAAACCACATCGCGAGTATCTGTGAGATCGTGCGGTGGCTGGGAGAAAAGGCCGAAGGGCTCGGCGTCAATATCTTCCCCGGGTTTCCGGTAGATTCGCTGCTCATCGAGGCAGACCGGGTGACCGGCGTTCGCACCACGCCGTCCGGTCTCCAGCGCGACGGGTCGCCGGGTGCCAACTTTGCCGAGCCAACCGATCTCACTGCAAAGGTTACCGTGCTCGCCGAGGGCACGCGCGGGCCGCTCGGCCAGGCATACCGGCAATGGCGCGGCATTACCTCTCCCAATCCCCAGCTCTTTGCTCTCGGCGTCAAAGAAGTGTGGCAGACGAAACGGCCGCTCGATCGCATCATCCATACCCTTGGCTACCCGCTCCCCGCCGATGTGTTCGGTGGCAGCTTCGCGTACCCGCTGAGCGAGAATCTGGTTGCGCTCGGTCTGGTCGTTGGCACCGATTACCAGGACGCCAGTCTCGATGTGCATGTTCTGCTGCAGCGGCTCAAGACACATCCCCTCTTCCGGGAATTCCTGGAGGGTGGTGAGCTGGTGGAGTGGGGGGCCAAAACGATTCCCGAAGGCGGGCTATTTTCTCTCCCGGAGCGATACACCGGGCCCGGTCTCATGATGGTGGGTGACACCGTAGGGTTTGTCGACGTGCCTTCCCTGAAGGGGATCCACTACGCGATGGAAAGTGGGATGCTCGCCGCCAGGGCAGCGTTCGACGCACTCAAGCGCGGGGACACCTCGGCCGATACTCTGTCGCAATATGATCGTGCGGTGGCCGCGAGCTACATCGTCTCCGACATGAAGAAGACCCGCAACATGAGACTCGCGTTCAAGTCGGGGTTTCTGACAGGGGGTTTCAAGGCCGGTCTCATGACGATCAGCGGTGGAAGGTTGCTGGGGGGACACATCAAGGCCGCCGAGGATGCCGCTGAAGAAAAAGAGAGCTCGACCCCGGAGCCGTTCGTTCCGGACAACAAGCTCACCTTCAGCAAGGTGGACGCCGTCTTCAAGTCGGGCAATGAGACCCGTGACTCCATCCCGGTGCATCTTCTTGTCGGTCCGGATATCACACCCGACGTTGCCGAATTCTATAGCCACGTCTGTCCCGCGGGCGTATATGAGCGCGTGGGCGATGAGCTCCGGATCAACGCTCCCAACTGTGTCGACTGCAAGGCGACCGACGTCCTCGGCCCACGCTGGACGCCTCGCGAGGGCGGCAGCGGCCCCAGGTACCGCAGCATGTAGCTCAGCGGCGCGTCCCCTTTCGATTTGTGTCGGATGGCCGGCCAACACTCCTCTCCTGGCGGTCAGATGTCCTGCTGGATCAGTCCCTCTGATCAATGGTGACCACACGCACAAGTGCTTCCTTCGACGTGCAGCGGCTATTGCGCGCGCCTGATCCGCTTCTCATCGATGCCGGTGCCGATGGGGAGGTACTGGTTGCCCGTATCCGCCTGTTTCTATGCGCTGTGCTGGTGGTCATTCCAATCTTCGCCATTCGCGGCAACACCAGCATCGAAACCCTGGTGGGTCTAGGCACTACCATCTCGGCGCTTCTGCTGTCAATCTCAGTCTATCTCCTTGCCAAACGTGACTTGTACCGGCCCTGGCTGGGAATGCTCACCAGTGTGCTCGATGTAAGCCTGGTGAGCGGGGCACTGGCCATGTTCCTGGTACTTGATCAGCCGCACACGGCAGTCAACAGCCAGGTCATTTTTGAGGTGTACTTCCTGGCCATTGGGGCCACCACGCTCCGGTATGACATCCGGATTTGCCTTATCGCCGGCGCGCTCGCGATTGTGCAGTACGGCACCATCGTCTGGATTGCCCAGAGCCAATGGGATCTCAACAGCCCGCTTTTCGAGCCTTTCCGTTATGGCATGTTCGACTGGGGGTCGGAAATCTCCCGGCTGATGCTCATCGGCCTGGCAACTTTTCTGAGTGTCGTAGTCGTGCTGCGAGCGCAGCGGCTTCGGCGGTTGTCGACCAGTGATCGGCTCACGGGCCTCATGAATCGGGGCTATTTCGATGAGCGGATGGTCGCGGAGGTGAGCCGTGCCCGTCGTTACAACCATTCGATGTCGGTGGCCATGATCGATGTCGACCATTTTAAGCGCTTCAACGATACCATGGGCCACGCTGCTGGAGATGCAGCCCTCCGCCTGCTTTCCGAGACCATTCGCGGCGCGCTTCGGCAGAGCGATATCGTCGCCCGTTATGGTGGCGAGGAGTTTGTTCTGATCCTTCCTGTGACCGCGCCAGGAATGGCGGTTGAGAAGCTCGAGGCTATACGGCTCGCGGTCGCGAATCTGATCATCGACGTGCCAAAACGAGGTTTCCAGGCCCGCCTGACCATCAGCGCAGGTGTCGCCTGCATGCCCGAAGATGGACTGGAAGGGGAGGACCTGCTGGAGGTGGCTGACCGGCGTCTTTTCCAGGCAAAACAGGGTGGACGAAACAAGGTGTGCGGAACTCCTGAGTCAGGAACTGAGAACCCATCTGGAGGCGGTCAGGTGGCGTAAAACCGGAGTCTCCTGCGCAATTGTAACGAGACTGCCAAAGCATGCACAATACTGCAAACTGTTGCTTTCGATATAACTCATTACCAAATATATATTTACATTAATTCAAGTGTTGTGTCCACAATAATGTGAATCAATTGTTGATATTGCGTAAAATCTAGTTCCCTCACACATTAGCGCCGTTCTTGCTATCCCTGCTTCAAGGGTTCGCCTTTGCCAGAGGGGCGTACTCAGATTCCATGGGTGAGCGCCGTCCGAAAGGACGGCGCTCTGCTTCACCGGTCTAAGGCCCCGCTCAGTCAGCTTGATCGTAGAGGCCCACGGCACCGGGGAACCCCGCTGACAGCTTCAGGTGTACTGTTGCACAAACGACACGGCGGTATGTCCGCAGAAGAAAGACGCATCGCGTCTTTACCCCAACGGCCCTGCGGACGTGCCCCGTGTTGTTTTGTGACAGACAAAGGGCGACCGAGGTCGCCCTTTGTGATTCGGCACCGTTCCCGTGGAACCTGTCACCCCTGATACGTGTCGCAGCTTGAGATCTTCCCCTCCGTAAGTCCCCGCCGGAACCACTCTACGCGTTGAGCGGAAGTGCCGTGGGTGAAGCTTTCCGGGCTCACAGCCTGTCCGGACATGCGCTGAATACGGTCGTCGCCAATTGCCGCGGCGGCGTTGAGTCCCTCCTCGACATCGCCCTGCTCCAGGATATTCCTTTCGGCCGTGGAGTGGCCCCACACACCGGCAAAACAATCTGCCTGCAGTTCCAGTCTCACCGACCATTCATTTGCGTTGTCCGGGTTCTGCTGCTGGGACGCTCGTACCTGGTCCTCGATGCCAAGCAGACGTTGCACGTGATGGCCAATCTCATGGGCAACCACGTAGGCCTGGGCAAAGTCCCCGGCAGCGCCGAACCGTTCTTTTAACTCCTTGTAAAAACCCAGGTCGATGAAAACGGCCTCATCGCCCGGACAGTAAAACGGGCCGGACGCGCTCTGGGCGTAGCCACACTGAGAGTTCGTCGCGTCAGTGAACAGGACGAGCCTCGCGTCGCGGTACTGCTTTCCGGATTGAGAAAAAATCTGAGACCACGTTTGTTGTGCATCGTTAAGGACGAACGTAACGAAATCGCGTTGCTCGGCTTCGGAGGCCGTCTCCTGGTACGGGCCGGACTGATCCGACACTGCCGGGCTTCCCTGGCCCCCCATCATTCCTGACAACAGGTCCCGTTTGAATATTACGCTCAGCACGAGCAGCACCACGACGCCACCCAGGCCGAGTCGCATGCCTCCACCTCCCAGACCCCCGCCCATCCCTCGACGATCTTCGACGTTACTGCTCGATCCACCCCGGGTCCAACGCATGGTTTACTCCAGTGTGCAAGGGGATGCGAAAAAAATGACAAACCCTCCTCATCAGACGCGCCGCAAAGAAGTAACAGGTAGAGTGGCAGCGGGTCTGTGTGGAATGACCATGCCCGCCGGACGGAACATCACGCTTTCAGCTTTGCTGCCCATTCCTTTCGCATCTTGGCAACTTTGGGCGCCACAACCGCCCGACAGTACCCCTGTCCGGGGTTCCGCGTGTAGTAGTCCCGGTGATAGTCCTCGGCCGGATAGAATGTCGTGAGCGGCGCAATCTCCGTCACAATCGGGTCGTGAAATACCTTTTCCTGTTCCAGATCGGCCTTCAGCCGCTCGGCTTCTTCCTTCTGCCGGGGGGAATGATAAAAAATGGCCGAACGGTACTGGGTTCCCCTGTCAGCACCCTGGCGGTTGAGCGTGGTCGGGTCGTGAATGGTGAAAAAGATTTCGAGGAGCTCCCGGTAGGTAATCCTTTCGGGATCGTAAGTGACCTGCACGACTTCCGCGTGCCCGCTCGAGCCGCTGCACACCAGCTCATAACTGGGTTGGGGCGATTCGCCGCCGGTATAGCCGGATTGCACCTTCTCCACACCCCGCACGTTGATGTAAACGGCCTCCAGGCACCAGAAGCACCCACCGGCCAACGTCGCCTGCTCCAGCTCAGCCATATCACCTCACCAGTAAGTAGTCTCACACATCGTGTCTCTGTCGCGTAACGCTGATTTTCTGTCAGAGGCGTTTGGCTTGTGAGGATAGCGATCTGATCTGTTGATGTTGCGAGCTCATTCCCGCTCTCCGAGAATCTTTATCACGACCCTTTTTCTGCGCTGGCCATCCCACTCGCCGTAGAAGACACGCTGCCAGGGGCCCAAGTCGAGTTTTCCACTCGTGACAGGGATGATGACCTCATGACCTATTGTGAGACTCCGCAGGTGGGCCGCGGCGTTATCCTCGCCAGTGTCATTGTGCTTGTAGCGAACTGGATCCCAGGGCGCGACCGTGTCCTCGAGCCACTTGAGTATATCCTGCCAGAGTCCGGATTCGTGGTCATTGACGAAGACGGATGCGCTGATGTGCATGGCGGAGACAAGGACAAATCCTTCCCTGATACCGCTCGCGTTGACCTGTTCGGCCACCGGTTCGGTGATGTCAATGATCTCCTGCCGCTTCCTGGTTTCAAACCAGAGGTAGTGTGTATGGGACGGCATTATCTAGCCGCTGTACTGGTGAAGATGGCAGCGGTGGGCCCGCCTTCGCCAATTACACGTCCTGGCGTCGCCGATGCGCCCGGTTCACCACAATGTATCGGCACGACCTGCTAACTCTCGCCTGGCGGCAGCGACGAGATTACCAGGATGAACCCGTCCGGGTCCCGCAAACGGAACAACCGCGGCCCCCAGGGCATGTCTGCAGGCTCTGACTCGAGGCTGGCACCCCGGCCCTTCATCTCGTTCGCCACCGTGTCCACGTCCTGGGCGGTCACCAGCTGAAGGGAAAACCCCTCGCCCTTAACCCGGTCCCAGCCCTTCTTGCCGTCATCCTGGCCGATCAGGATATGCACGTCACCGGCCTGGAGCGATACCGCCCGCACTTTCCCTTCGTACTCGTGCTTCTGCTCGATGGTGAAACCCGCCACGTCGAGATACCAGGCCAGGCTCTTCTGGAGATCGCGCACGGTGAGCGCGGCTTTGAGAGTGCGGGCCCGGAGTGATTCGGGCTGAGCCCGCTGGGGGGCGCCGACGGGGATGGAAGCCTTGGTGCTCATGAGATCTCCGGATGAGTGAGCCTGAAACAACAAAATCACGGAATGCTATTCAGCAGGGCCACGAGCGGGACGCGTGCCGAGCGTTGAGCGTTGTGATCGGCCGGGAGGCGGTGGACCGGCCACCCGCGGGCCGCAGCGCGGTCGGCGAACCGCTGAAATGAATCCGGGAGCTTGTCAGCCTCGATGGTCAGGATGTAGGTCCCCGGCACTCGGCGCCCCGCGGGATTCACCAGTTTGAGGGTGTCGGTAACGGTCCGATACGACTGCGGTATGTCCCGTGGGATGATCGTGGTATCGCTCACCCAGGGCGGCACCATCATGCCGTTGTGCACGGTCGACCGCACGAAGCTCAAGGTCGATGAATCCGCCAGCCCCATGAGCGACTCGCCGGAATCCGGCAGGAAGGCGTCGACATACACCACCCGCCGGATCCGGTCGGGGATCCGGTCCACCACGCCGGTGATCACCATGCCGCCGTAGCTGTGTCCTACCAGCACGACGTCGTGCAGGTTCTCCCAGAGGATCGTGTTGACGACGTCGTCAATGTGGGTGGACAGGCCGATATTGGGCGAACCCAGGTGAGCCCGCTCGCCCTGGCCGGTGAGCGTCACCCGCACCACCCGGTGCCCGCGAACGGTCAGCATGGAATCCACCGCCCGCCAATCCCACCCGCCACCCCAAGCACCGTGGACCAGTACGTAGGTATGGTGGGTTTGCTGTGCGGCCAATGATCCTGCACCCGGACCAGATGTCAGCAGCGCAATAATCAGTAGCGTTCGCGTGAGGTCCTTTTTCACTGTTGCCGTTCCTTCGATAGGTGTGTGCGGTGTGGGTCTCGCGAAGGCTCCTCGCGGAGACCGCGGTGAACTGCAACAGATTGAACAACACCGAATTGGACGCACACCAGCGGCTGCCGGGTGCTAGGTGCTAACCTCTTTCCCGCTTCCCGCTTCCCGCTTGGTGCTGGGTGCTGGGTGCTGGGTGCTAAACTCTTTCCCGCTCACCGCTCACCGCTTACATCTACAACTCACCTGTCACCCCGCTACCGCCATTTCTGCAGC
>JBDTQP010000073.1:0-13595 GCA_039932125.1 Gemmatimonadota bacterium | reverse complement strand
CAGAGCGGTACGTCAGATCCTCGCAGGCAATCTAACGTCGTGCCGGGTCAGCTCCGTCGGGCGACGATGATGAGAGCTTCCCGCGGCCAGGAGACGGTCCCTTCGGGGGTGATATAGCCGGCGAAATACCGGGTCATGTCTTCGTCCATCCTTTCCCGCTCCGATTGACCCAGTGCTCGATATCCCGCAGCGACTCGACCGGTTGAACTGTGCATCACCTGCCAGGCTGCAGCAGGCGAGGCAGCATGATAGGCCACTTCGATGGCCGTTATGGTGATGTCGGCGAAGCGTGGGGCCAGCCAGGTCCTGGCCTGGCCGGGATTCCCCCATTGCCAGGAATCATGCTGCGCCGGAGGCTCCGGAAGATGCTGGAAGACTTTCGCGTAATAGGATGCCGTTGACCCTGAGGTGAGCCATGCGGTGAAGGCGGTTCTCCCGCCAGGCTTCAGCACGCGCGCCATTTCCGACACCGCCCTGGTAGGATCGGGGGCGAAAATCACGCCGAAGTTGCTGAGCGTGACATCGAACGAACTGTCCGGGAAGGGGAGATCAAGCGCGTTCCCTTCAATGAATTCCATTCCACCGATCCCCGCAGCGCGTTCGCGGGCCACAGCGAGCATGCCGGCCGAAACATCCAGGCCCGCAACCCGAGCGGCGCCACTTTCTTTCGCAATGATCGAGGCCGTGCCGGGTCCGCAGGCGATGTCGAGCACTACGTCACCCTGGCGGACGCCCGCGAGAACAGTGAGGGCCCGCGCGACGGGCTCAAAGCCCGGGAGAATGTTACGGGCATAGTTGGCCGCGACCATCGACCATTTGTCAGCGATGCTGAAGTCGATCATGTGAGTGAGGTGTGAGTGTGAGGTGTGAGGTGAAAGTTGAAACTGACAACTTGTCACCGGCTGCTTCTTTAGAGAATACACGAGGGACAGATGTCGGCAAGCACGCATTTGTCGTGTTGCGGGCGGCGTGCGATGCACACCTGTCGCCCATGCTCAATCAGCAGGTGCGAGAGCAGAGTCCAGTCATCCCTCGGGAATTCTTTCATCAGGTCCTGCTCGATCTTCTCGGCATCGGTATGGGCGGTGAGGCCGAGGAGAAGACTCAATCTCGTCACGTGCGTATCGACGGTGATGCCTTCGTTCATTCCAAAGGCGTTGCCGAGGACAACATTTGCCGTCTTCCGGCCCACACCGGGCAGCTTGCGCAGCTCCTCCATGCTTCGCGGCAGGTCGCCGTTGTGATTTGCGACGACTGCCTGGGCCATTCCAATGAGACTCCTGGTCTTGTTACGGAAGAATCCCGTGGATCTGATCATCTCTTCCAGCTCGCCAGGACTCGCCAGGGCAAGCTCGAAGACCGACGAATACCGCGCGAACAACGCTGGCGTCACCATATTCACCCGCACATCGGTGCATTGAGCCGAAAGAATCGTCGCGACGAGCAGCTGATATGGCGATTGATGGTGGAGGGCGCAATGCGCGTCCGGGTACTCGTCGTGGAGCCGCCGAAAGACCTCGAGCGGGGGAGCGCCGGGTTTTTTCTTCGATGGACGAGTGGCTGCCTTCGTTTTTCCCCTGGTTGTGGGGGACCTGGGAGCCGCCCTCTTTTTCGAAGCGCCCTTCTTCCCAGGCGTTCCGGACATTCGTTTCTTCACCGGTTTACCCGCTTACCGACAATCGAGAGGAATTGATCGACCGGGCGAGTATTGATGACATCCTCTTTCCTGAGCCATCCTTTACGGGCAATGCCGAGGCCGTTATCAACGTGCCGCAACGTGGGAATACTGTGGGCATCGGCACCGATGGAAATCATCACGCCCTTCTCACGCGCCTTCTGCAGGAAGCGCCAGTCCAGGTCGAGCCGGTGGGGATCGGCGTTCATCTCCATCGCGATTCCGCGCTCCGCCGCCTTGTCGAGCACCGCGTCCAGGTCGACAGGATAGGGATTCCGCGCCAGCAGAAGCCGGCCCGTGGGATGACCGATGATCGACACGAGTGAATTGTCCATCGCTGTCAGCATCCGGGTGGTCATCTCGGCTTCGTTCATGTTGAATCGGCTGTGGATCGACGCAATCACAAAATCCAGCGCGGACAGCGTCGCTTCATCATAGTCGACCCTGCCATCCGCAAGGATGTCTGCTTCAATGCCTTTGAGGACCCGAATTCCGGTGAGCCGCTGATTCACCTCGTCGATCTCATCGGCCTGCCGTCGAAGGTCGTCGGGGGTGAGGCCGCCGGCATAGGCGGCGCTCACGCTATGGTCAGTGATGCCAGCGTAGGAGTACCCGGCCGCCTGACAGGCGCGGGCCAGCTCCTCAACGCTGTTTGTTCCATCGGAATACGTCGTATGACAATGAAGCAGGCCCTGGAGATCTTTCCGTTCGATGAGTCTCGGGATGATGCCAGCCGCCGCCGCTTCAATCTCTCCACGTCCCTCTCTCAGCTCGGGCGGAATCAACTCGAGTCCGAGCGCGCTATAGAAGGCCGACTCATCGGGCGTGGGGACGAATACACTTCCGCGCCAGAGTGCCGCGCCCGATAAGGCATACCCTCTTCCGGAAGCGTGCGCGGCGAGCTGCGCCAGGTGATCCTCGCTCCCGGTGGCCTGGACCAGCACCGCGCCGGTATTCACCGCTGTCGTTACTACGATCTGGGCGCTGGATCCACCGGCAAACCGGAGCGTTACCGTTCGCTCGTCCTGTCCGGCGAACTCATTTATACCCGGCAATGCGCGAAGCCGCTTGAACACCTCCTCCGGGGTGACACCGGCAACGAGCACCAGGACGATGTCTCGCACCACTTCCGCCCGGCGGCGAACTTCACCAGCGATGATGACTTCGCGCACGCCCGGTAGCCGCTCCAGGTCAGCCTTGAGGGCATTGGCTTCCTCGAACGCATTGTGGGAAAGCCGAAGGCCAGTCGTCTGCCGCAGGAAGGCGATGCTCTTGAGCAGGTTCTCGGCGGTCTTGGGCCCGAACCGGGGAAGAGCACTGAGCCGCCCGTCGCGCGCGGCCGCTTCCAGTTCAGGGAGCGAGTCGATGCCGAGCGTTTCGTGGATCTGACGGATCCTGGTGACGCTCAGGCCCGGCACCGAGAGCATTTCCACCAGGCCGGCCGGTATTTGCTCACGTAACTCTTCCAGCATGCTCGACCGGCCGGTGCTCACCAGCTCATTGATGATCTGAAGAGTGGCCGGCCCGATACCGCGGGCGGCCGCAAGCGAGCCGTCCTGAAGCGACTCCTGGAGATCAGCAGGAAGTCCACGAAGCACACGCGCAGCGGTGACGAACGCGCGCACCCTGAAGGTGTTCTCGCCCTTCAACTCCATGAAGGAGGCAATTTGCTCCAGCGTAAAGGCGGCCGCGCGCTTGTCCATCATGGCCGGATCTCCGGGGCTCCTCCAGGCGCGCTTTCGGATTTCTCGGCGACGCTCATGGCCCGAGCGCCCAGTTCGATCAGCTCGCCTGCGCCGTCAACTGAGAAAAGCTGCGCCGCAGCACCGCCCGGAAGAACCGGAGTAAAGATGGCGGATCCATCCGGCCTCGCGGATTCTACTATTCGATTGCCGGCGACCTCGGCCACGCTGAACCCAACTCGATCGGGATGCATGCCAAAGACCCCGAGCACCCGGTAATCGAGCGCGGCAGGACGAGTGACAAAGACACCATCGAGCGGCTCGTGCGGGTGGCCGTCATTGATCTGGGCCCAGATCATACGTTCGGGAAACTGGACATAGAAGGTTTCGGGCGAGACCGGTTCGCCGTCAGCCGGGGAGGCTATCAGGATCGCTTCGGTTTCCGGGCGGGTGAGCCGCCGGATATGGTTGCCCCGATCCCAGAAGAGATACGCATTATGCAGCAGGGCCACGTGCTGATCCACGGCTTCGCCTACACCCTCATCGGGTACGATATCTCTCAGCGCCTGAACGACATAGCGGTCGAGGAGAAATGCATCACGATTGGCCGGGTCGACCGAGGCGTCGGAGAGTGACGCGCGAATCTCGGGGAAGCGGTCCTTCGCAAAGGTGTCGAATACGAGGTCGAAAGGAGTGGGGCGAGCAGGCATAGCAGCAAGCTAAGCGGGGAAGCGTGGAAGCGGGGCGGGAACGCAGGTAATCTGGACTTATGTGACTGAGGATGAGTTGGATTGCAACGCAGGGAGAAATTCATCGAGCAGCCGGACGAACTCATCGTGCGCCTCGATGTAGGGAACGTGGCCCGTTCGGGGCAGCAGGTGAAAAGGTGCCTTCAGCCGGTTCGCGGTGTCCTGGGCGGCCTCCCTGGGAATGGGGTCGGAGTCACCGTGAAGGACGATGGCTGGGGTGCTGCTGAGTTGATCGAGCGCGGGTCGGAGGTCGTAGTCGCCGAGGCTCGTCCAGACTTCCTCCTGGGTTCGGCCGGTCACCCGGAAGGGGGTGAGGTCTCTTGCGCGAGCGGGATCGAAGAAGTAGGCCGCAACGGAGAGCTCGAACACCTGCTTCCGATAGGCCTCGGGATCGCGCTCCCGGAGCCCGCTGTCACGGAGTGCCATTCGTTGTGCCTGCAGCTGCGGGTTCAGGTTTCGAGTGGAGAAGTTCGCTTCGAACTGGTCGCGAGCCGCGCGCCAGGCCGGCGCGTGAGAGACAAGGGCGAGGCGCTCCACCCTTGATGGATACCGGCTCGCGTAGAGGAGACCGAGCAGTCCGCCCCAGGAGTAGCCGACGATGGTCAGTCGATCGAGACCCCAGGCACAACGGAGTGCCTCGAGATCTTCTACCTGTTCCCGCCACCCGACGGGCACATCTCGCTCAACGGGGGAGCGCCCCCCACCGCGCTGATCGTAATAGATGAGAGAGCGGCCCGCGGCCAGGTCATCGAACCCGGGAAGGAGATAGCCGTGATCGGCGCCGGGTCCGCCGTGCAGGACGACCGTCGGAGGACCCTCGCCGACTCTTCGCTCGAAGATGTTCACCCCACGGACGGGCCTGATTATTGTCTGGATCATTTACTCACTTTCAGGTGCTTTGACGAGTAGATCTGTGAGACAATGCGGACGCTCTCCGAATGGATGAAGGCGATATCCTCTACCTTGCGCGCGTAGCCGCCGGACATCGTCAGCACGAGAGGAATATTTCGCGTACGACAGGTCTGAGCAACTATCCGGTCGCGCTCAGCAAGCCCCTCAGTCGTCAAGGCGAGCCGTCCGAAGCGATCGTGAATGCAGGGATCAGAACCGGCGAGATAGAAGACGATGTCGGGAGCCGCAGCTTCGATGGCGGGTTCAAGGTGGCGCGTGAGGACGTCCAGGTAGGTCACATCGTCGCAGCCATCTTCGAGCTCGAGGTCCAGGGTGCTGACTTCCTTCTGAAAGGGGTAGTTCCCGGCGCCGTGCATGGAGAGCGTAAAGACATCGTCGTCTTCGGCAAAGATCCTGGCCGTTCCGTTCCCCTGATGAACATCCAGGTCAATGACCATCGCACGCACGATCCGACCCTCGCGCTGCAATACCCGGATCGCCACCGCGACATCGTTGAACACGCAAAACCCTTCTCCATGACCGGAGAAGGCGTGATGAGTTCCTCCCGCGAGCGTGATTCCCGCCCCGCGGTCCAGGGCATCGCGACCGGCCTCGAGTGTCGCCTGGACGGTGCGAAGCGATCTCTCAACCAGCCCCTGGCTCCAGGGAAATCCCAGTTTGCGGCTCTCCGCCGGCGAAAGCGTCCCGTTCATGATCGAATCGAGATACGCCTGAGTATGCACCAGGCGCAGCGCCCACAGCTCAGCACGTTCGGGTTCGCAAACCGCATCAGCGGGAAGGATGCCACGGCGGATGACCGTGTCACGTATCAACCCGTACTTCTCGATGGGAAAACGATGCTCGGCGGGAAGCGATATGCTCCAGCGGGCTGATGTCCAGCAACGAAGCGGCAGTGAATCCTGCGGCACCAGTGATTCCGCTGAAAGGCCCTCTGGCGCGCCGCTCACTGATGCCCTTGAATACTAGAGGAGAACCGCCAGGCCATCCGCGACCTGTTTTACAGCAACTTCCTCTTCGAGAGTAAATGGATTCGGAACATCGCTATCGACGTCGATCTGTCCCATGATGTGCTTGCCCCGTCGAATCAGGACAACCAGTTCCGATCGGGTAAAGGCATTGCAGGCGATATAGTTCCCGATGGCGCGGACGTCGCCCACGTTCTGATCTTCCCCAGTAGCTACCGCGGTACCACAAACCCCGTGTCCGACGGCGATTTTCGTATGCTCCGTCTCTCGCCCGGCAAATGCCTCGAGCACCAGTTGATCACCGTGCAACATATACATGTAGACCGAGGTATACGGGGGGCCGGCAGCCTGCATCCGGTCCGCCGCAAGCTGCAGCAGGCCCGCTCTTCCCACGTCTCGAGCAAAGGCTCCTCGCAGGGCAGCGACGATACGTTCGGGATCTAGTGTGGAAGCTTTGGTATTTTCGGTCATTGGTAATGGGAGAGGTTTGTGTCAGGCCGTCGTTGCCAACGGCAAGCATCCGGGAGTAGTCAACACGACGCGATAACGCGAAAGAGCAAAAAGGCGAAAACAGAAAAGCCTGAAACAGTCCAATAGAGAAAAACTCGTTATTTCATGATGAAACTGAGTGGTTCAGACTCGGCCTGACAGTCAGCGGTATTGGTCAAGCCTCCGGATTGTTCGCGTATTCGAGTTTTCGCGCCAGGTTGAACACTCATCGAAATCGGCCGGCTCTAGTTGGGGCGGATTCCCAGGGTTGCATCCGCTGTCCTGTGAGCTCCGTCCCGAATGAACTCGATCTCGACCTTATCGCCCGCTTTGTGGCTTCTGAGGGCATCGGTCATTCCCTGGAGATCGGGGATAGTCTGACTGCCAATGCGGACGAGGATATCACCGGCGGTGAGGCCGGCCTGTTCCGCGGGACTTCCTGCTCGTACGCCGGAGATGCGGACTCCGCCCGGATTGTCCGACATATCCGGCACGGTGCCGAGGTAAGCGCCGTAGCCGGGTGTGACGACAGCGCCGGTATGCGGATCGGGCGGCGCTGCATCGACAAAGGTGAGCGGTGCCGGACGATCGGCGAGGGCACGCACGACGCTGGCGGTGAAATCGGCGACGCGGGCCAGGCCATCAGCGTTGATCTTGTCCCAGTCATCCGAGACGCGATGGTAGTCCTCGTGCAGGTCGGTAAAAATATGGAGAACCGGGCGCTTGGCGACGAAAAATGACTGCTGATCGCTGGGGCCATAGCCGTCTCCCGATTTTTTGAGATCGAATCCGGCGTACCAGTTGAGCGAATCGAGCAGCGCAGGAAACTCCTTCGCGGTCTCCACCCCGTACACGATCAACCGCTTGTTCCTGAGCCTCCCCACCATGTCCATGTTGACCATGGCCAGCGTGGAAGGAAGGGGATACAACGGATGCTTCACATACCAGGATGAACCGAGGAGCCCCAGCTCCTCACCACTGAACGCGATGAAGACGATGGTGCGGGCGGGCGGCTGCTGGGCCAGGCGGGCGGCGATATGAATCAGCGCGGCAGTGCCTGAGGCATTGTCGTCGGCCCCATTGTGGACCTGGTCCCGCACATCCGGATCGAGAGCGCCGCTGCCCGGCCCGCCTTTTCCAAGATGATCGTAGTGGGCTCCCACGACGACGATCTCGTTCCGGAGTACCGGGTCACGCCCGGGCAGAACCCCAATCACATTCCTGCCCTTGAGCTCACCAAGGTGGAGCTGCGCGACGGCGGGCGCATCACGGGAGACAGTAAACGGCTGAAACCAGCCCTGAGATGAGGGCTGAAGCCCGACCGCGCCAAAGCGGCGGGCGATGTACTCCGCCGCGCTGTCCGCGCCGGCGCTTCCGGTTATCCTCCCGCCGAGCGCATCGGAAGCGAGGTATCGGACATCGGCCAGGAGGTTGTAAGATTCGGGAGTCGTCTGGGCGTGAAGCGATGTAGCCACGACGATGGTGACGAGCAGTACCGGAAAAGAAATGCGCATACGAGGATAAAAACCTCCGGGAGGAGCGGCGTCAACCATGCATCTTTCAACATCTCCGGGGGCTTGAGCGTTGCCGCGTATCATACTGCACAGTATCTTGAGACGGCGCCGGTTTGCCGGCCCCCGCCCATGACTAGATCCTCTGCCATCGCCGATTCTCTCTCGCGCGTGGTCTTCCTGATCCGGGATCAACCGGATGACAGGGAGGCTCAGAAGAGCGCCTTTCGGGCCCTGCTTGCGCGGGTCTCCGAACAGCCGGTGCTGATCGCAACTCAAAATGGCACCCTGGCGATCGACGGTGAGGCTGCCGGTCCGGACAGTCCAGGCGCGGATGCGCTGCGCCGCCAGTTGCTGAGTCACGGGATTGGCGAGCTCGGCATCCCCTCTTCGCTGACACCGCCGCAACTACTCACCGTCCTTCGGGCGCTCGCGGCCGCCCCCGGCACCTTTCCTCGTCTCCAGCAGCTGGCCGATCACTTCACGGTTTCCGGCATCGACGGGGTGATCATCGCTCCGCCCCTCAGTGCCATCGCCCCTCAGTACACGGACCTGGCGCCCCCGTCTGAAAACGCCACGACTCCGGACCCCAAACCCATCGGGATCGGCCCTGACGCGGTGAATGAAGAGTCGGTCGGACTTCTCCATTTCGTGACGATGGAAATGAAGTCGATTGGTGAGCTGGATGAGCTGCTGCTGACGCTGGAGCAGGATCCGAACTCTCCGAAAACCGGCGACCTGCTGAACGAGGTGCTCGCCTTCGGCGAAATAACCGCGAAGAAGGAACAGTGGCAGGATCTTCTCCGAGCGGCGGCGACTCTGGTGCACGTGGAGGATCAGGTCACCGAGGAGTCTCACCGCCGGCTGTATTCGATCGCTATTCGGCGACTGGTCGGCCGACGAGTGCTGGAGAGTTTCGCGCAGCTGCTGCACGTCCCGGAAAGCCGCAACGATGCCACGCTCGTCATGCGCCGCATGGGAGCGGACAGCACTGAAGTCCTGATGCAGCTGCTGATCGCCGAACAGGATGTCGGGCAGCGCCGAGCGTATTTCAATGCGGTCACCCAGATGACCGACGGCACTGAACTCCTGGTGCATATGCTGGGTCACGACGAATGGTTCGTGGTCCGGAACGTTGCGGAACTCTGTGGCGAGATGAAACTGGAAGCTGCGGTCCCCGCGCTGGCCAGGCGGATGACCCATGTGGATGAGCGAGTCCGTCGCGCCGCCACCAGCGCCCTGGGGCGCATCGGATCACCCGGCACGATTGAGCCGCTGCGGCGAGCGCTGCAGGATACGAGCGCACTGGTGCGCATACAGGCAGCCACGAGCCTGGAAGGCCCTCGCGCCAAAAATCTGGTGCCTGCCCTGGCGCGGCTGATCGAAGAGGAGGCCCATCCCGAAGTGCAGCGCGAAATGCTCCATGCGCTCGGTCGCATAGGCACGCCCGAGGCCACCGATATCCTCATCGGGGCCAGCCGGCCGGGCAAAGGTCTTTTCAAGAAGAAGCCGGTTGCATTGCGGGTGGAAGCGATCGAAGGTCTGCGGCTGGCGGGGGACCAGGGAGCCAGGGCGGCCCTGCAGGACCTCCAGCAGGACAAAAGCGAAGAGGTGTCACGCTCAGCAGGCCTGGCGCTCAAGAGCCTGATGACCGCCCGTACTGCACAGCCGCAATCCTAGCTCCGCGTATCAGAACAACACTTCACACGAAAACAGGAAGATACGAAAACAGGAAAACAGCACTCATATGAGTAGCTGATTGATCACCGTGTCATGCGCGGATGGATCGAGGATTTTCCAGGGTCTCCATTTAGTCATCCAGTACTTCTCGTGAAACAACCCTGCACTCAAGGCAAGCCGGTTTGCGAACCTGAGCTTGATTTGGAATATTCTGTGCTTTTTCTGCCCCGCTGCCCCGCTGCCCCGCTCCTCTAACGCGGAACAAAGTCGGTCTCCTTGCTCACGCGGAGAGCAAACGCGGCAAGAAGATTGGCCACATGGCCGATATCGCTGATGGCGACCATTTCGTTGGGGCTATGCATATAGCGCAGTGGTACGGATACCAGCCCGGTTGCTACGCCTCGATGGGCTGTAAAGATAGAGTCGGCGTCGGTACCGGTATCGCGTGGTGCAGCCTGGAGAACGTAGGGAATTTTCTCGGCTTCAGCGGCTTCAACCAGGAGATCGAACACCCCATTGTTTACGGCGGAGCCGCGGCTCAGCACAGCCCCGCCGCCCAGCTTGACGTCGCCGTGCTGCTTCTTCTCGATGCCGGGGGAATCGGTGGCATGAGTGACGTCCACCACGATGGCGATGTCGGCCTGCAGCCCGGTTGCCGAGGTGCGAGCGCCGCCGCCTGAATAGGCAATCTCTTCCTGCGCGGTGGCAACCGCGGTCACTGAGGCCGTCGGGCGTTTCTGCGATAGAAGGCGCAGAGCTTCCAGCACGACAAAGGCGCCGATGCGGTTATCCAGGCTTCGGCTTACAAGACGGCCACCGGCGAAATCCTGGACGGTGGAAGCGAGCACCCCGGGGTCGCCTACCCGGACCCGGCTCAGGGCATCGGCTCGGCTCGTGGCGCCGATATCAATCCAGAGATCGGTAACCTTGGAGACTTTTTCCCGGTCCTCTTTTTCCATCAGGTGAATCGCGCGTTTCCCAATAACGCCAAGAACCGTTCCAGCAGCGCCCAGCATCAACACCCGTTGCCCCACAAACACCTGCGAATCCCATCCTCCAATGGTATCGAAGTAGATGTAGCCATCGTCGTCGATATAGGTGATCATGACGCCGATTTCATCGATGTGCCCGGCGAACATGATGCGGGGCGCGCCACCAGGGTTGATCGTTGCGTGAGAATTCCCGCCAATATCCGCGCTCACCTCATCCGCAAAGGACTGTGCCTCCTGGCGCCAGAGCCTGGCGGGCCCGCGTTCAAACCCGGATGGACCTGGCGCATCGAGCAGAGTCTTGAGAAAGCTGGTTGAGATCGGTTCCATGTGCCTGGGGAATTCGGTTTAGGTCACGAGCGTTGAACGATACTCACCGGCGAGCCGGCCCGGCGACGTCAGGAGCATAAGCAGGACGCCGAAGCCGCCCACCACGGCCAGCGTCGCCCTCGCGCGACGAGCATCAGATCGATGTTTTTCTTCGCGCGACTCGCCAGAGCCACGCCCCCATCGCAACGAAAATCAGGATGGCTGCCAGGTCACTCACGGCGAATGATCCGAGCGCGCTCTCGACGCCGGCAATGTGCGACAGATAGTCGGCGGCCGCAATGTTCGCGGCCCCGGCCCGCGTGCTGAGCAGGGTAGCGATAGCCGCGATAAAGATTCCCGCGATGCTGCCGCCGGCGATGAGCCCGCTCGAGAACAGCACGCCAGGTCCGGATTCGACCTCGGCAAGCGACTCGGGGCCCGCGCCTTTCTTCCGCTCGACCAGCCAGCGCACAACACCCCCCGCGAACATGGCGGAAGAGGTGGAGATCGGCAGGTACACACCCACCGCGATAGGAAGCGACGGAAGTCCCATGAGCTCGATTGCGATGGTGATGAAAACGCCCAGCAGCACGAGGGTCCATGGCAGCTTCTGCGTCAGGATTCCGTCGGTGACCAGCGCCATGATGGTCGCCTTGGGCGAGTCCAGCTTCGTGATGGGCTTTCCGTTCAACTCGCGAATCCGTCCCCCGATTCCCGGATCCACGAGAAACGCGACTTCTTTCGTCGCCGGATCGACCAGGTACTTCCCCGCGGTGATCCCCTGGGTAATCACATTGATCCGCACCACCTGGTACTCCTTGCCCTGGTGCTGCATCATCTCGCCGGTCGAGGTGATCGAGCGGTCCGGCGAATTGGCCGCGGGGATGATGAGGGACACACCAGGGTGAGACTCGGGGACGATGTTGGTGTAGGTGTTATTGAGCAGGGTCAGCGTCCATCCGATCATGAGCGCGGAGGTAAGCGCGCCGATTACAATGCCGATCTGCTGTTTCTTGGGCGTGGCGCCGACCAGGAATCCGGTCTTGAGATCCTGCGAGGTGGCGCCAGCATTGCCGGCGGCTACCGCGATCACGGCGGCGATGGAAATCGCGCCCACCCTATGGTCTACTCCGGTCCACCCGATGAGGAGGAACACGAAGCAGACGCCGATCAGCGCGGCAATCGTCATCCCGGAGATTGGATTCGCGCTGGTGCCGATTTCACCGGTGATCCGGGAAGAGACCGTGACGAAGAAGAACCCGAAGATCACGATGAGAATCGCGCCGAGCAGATTGACCGCCAGCTGCGGGAGTAAGGTGAGGGCCAGCGCCAGGGCGAGCGAGCCCGCCACCGTCAGCCAGATCGGAAGGTCGATGTCGGTCCGGAGGCGACTGGCCGCGCCGCCCATGCTTTGCTGGAGGTCCGCAAAGCCGGAACGGAAGGCGCCCACGATAGTGGGAAGTGCCCGGAGCAAAGCGATGATACCCGCCGATGCCACGGCACCGGCACCGATGAAGAAGATGTAGTTGCTGCGGATTTCCCCAGGACTCATCTGGGAGATCAGGGTGGTTGCCGGAAAGAGCGGAGACGCGAGCCCTTCTCCGAAGAACTTGATCGCCGGCACGAGGACCAGGTAGGCAAGGGTTCCGCCGGCGAACAAATATCCCGCGATCCGTGGACCGATGATGTACCCAACGCCCATCAACTCGGGTGATACCTCGGCACTGACCACGGCCCCCTTGTAAGCCGACGTGGTAAACGATGGATATTCCTTCCACGTCTTGAGACCAGACATCAGGAACTTGTAGCCAAAGGCGAGTCCGAACGCCTGGAAGAGCAGTTTTGCCTGCAATCCTCCGCGTTCGCCAGCCTTGAGTACCTCGGCGCAAGCCGTGCCCTCGGGATAGGTGAGCTTGCCGTGTTCCTTTACGATGAGCGCTCGCCGAAGCGGGATCATCATGAGCACGCCGAGGATGCCACCGACCACCGCGAGCACGGCGACCTTGCTCACGCTCAGGTCGTAGCCCATGAGCAGGATAGCAGGCACCGTGAATACCACGCCCGCCGCGATCGACTCACCGGCCGAGCCGGTCGTCTGCACCATGTTGTTCTCGAGAATGGTGGATCCGAAACGACGGAAGAACGCGACGGAGATGACGGCAATAGGAATGGAGGCGGAAACAGTCAGGCCGATCTTGAGGGCGAGGTACACGCTGGAGGCGGCGAAAACCACTCCGAGTATCGCCCCCAGCAAAACCGCGCGCAGGGTGAACTCGGCGGGAGCGTCGCTGGGGGAGACATAGGGAATGAATCCAGCAGCACCCGACGTATCTGATTGGGGCGATTCCGCCATGCGAAACCCTTGTTGTGTGGAGTGATCGGACAGTCGTGGGAGGACCACAAGGTACGTCGCGCAGGGACGCTCGTCCAGAAGTGGCCCTCGTCTCCACCCGCCGCCGGAACGTGAGTGGGAGCCTCGACACGACGTGATGCATCGCACGTCCGGGCGACCCTGTGACTGTTGTCACGGTGAAAAGGACGTGCCGCCGCGACTATCCAGCAGGAGAATCAACGGCGTTTCGCATTCAAACCAGGAAAATGAAAGGGCTCAGCAATGCTCGAGACGATCTTTGT
>JBDTQP010000072.1:0-13605 GCA_039932125.1 Gemmatimonadota bacterium | reverse complement strand
TCACACTGGGTGCAGCAGAGGCCGTTACCAGGCTGGCCCGGGGGGCTGAAGCAACGTTCGATGTCGGTCACGCCTGGGACGAATACTTCATCAACTCCCTCGGCCTCGGTTTCGATGCAACCGTGGCGTCACACGTCCCGCGGTATCGCCATCTGTGGCGTCCGCTGGTGTACCCCGCGGCGGTTGCCCGGACGTACTTTCATTACCGCCCTGCCCAAATCACGCTCTCAGCCGATCATGACACGTATTCCGGGTGTATCTTCTGCATTGAAATCGGCATTGGCAAATCAGCAGGTGGAGGATTTGTTCTTACGCCCGACGCCTTGCCGGACGATGGGCTTTTCGATATCTGCCTGGTGCGGCCATTGAGTCATTGGAAATTCCTGACGCGAATGCCGGCCGCCCTTTGGGGGAAGCACACCCGCTTCAAGGAAGTATCCATGATGCGGGCGGGCCGGTTGACCGTCTCTCAGGAGGATTCCATCCTCGCCCACTTTGACGGAGAGGTGCGGCGAGGGCCATCGGAGATCACCATCACCATCGTACCACGCGCGCTCCCAGTCATCCTTGCAGCTGGATCCCGTCACACCCGAGCACCAGGTTAATGCGCATAGTGTTTCGATCATTTCTGCTTTTTCTCGTGTGTGCGGCCATAGCAGGCTTCCACCCTTCTGCTCTGATGGCGCAGGATTCGGCCACCGTCCGGCCAGATACGACGGCCCGGGACGTCGCGTACTCGCCCGGACCGAGCGCTCCGGTCTCGCCGCTCGGCGCGCTTTGGCGATCGTTCCTGATTCCTGGCTGGGGACAATCCAAGCTGGATCGCAAACTGACCGGGGGCCTCTTCGTCGCCTGGGAAGGCGTCACCCTTGGCATGTCCCTCAAGACATCCCATGAGCTGCACTATCTCCGGCGAACCCATTCTGGCAGAGTGGAAACCAAACGGCAGGAGCACCAGGACTGGATCATTCTGCTCGGCTTTAATCACCTGCTTTCCGGCCTCGAAGCGTATGTGTCGGCACACCTCTGGGATTTTCCGCAGGATCTGAGAATCCAGGCGGTTCCAGGCGGAGTGGGCGGGACTTTCAGCCTGCCACCGCTCAGATGAACGGCCGCCCGATCGGCATCTTCGACTCTGGGATAGGTGGACTCACGGTGGCCCGGTCCATCTATGACCGGTTGCCCAATGAGTCAACGATCTACTTCGGGGACACCGCGCGTGTACCCTATGGACCTAAGTCGCCGGAAACCGTGCGTCGCTACAGTCTGGAGATTCTTGACTGGTTGCTGGAGCAGGGGGTCAAGGCGGTCGTCATCGCGTGCAACACCAGCACCGCGCACGCCCTTGATGCGCTGCGTGCGGCGGCACCGGTACCGGTGATTGGCGTCATTGAGCCTGGCGCGCGTGCGGCGGTTAACACGGGCGCGTCCGCGGTGGGCGTTATCGGCACCGTTGGCACGATTCATAGCAATGCATATGCGCGCGCCATCCAGAAAATCGCGCCCGGCACCCGTGTCGAGCAGCAGGCATGCCCGCTCTTCGTCCCGCTGGTGGAAGAAGGATGGTTCGCCCACCCGGCGGCGTCGCTGATCGCCGAGGAGTACCTGAAGCCGGTGCGTGATGCCGGGGTGGATGCGCTGGTCCTTGGCTGCACGCATTATCCGCTGCTCAAACCGCTGCTTCGCCAGGTGATGGGAGACTCGGTCGCACTTATTGATAGCGGAGAACAAACCGCGCTTACCCTCGAGCGTGTGCTGGCTGAGGGCGCACTTGCCGCACCAGCTGGCAACCAGCCGGAGCATCGGTTCGCGGTGAGTGATGATGAGCCGCGGTTCCGCCAGGTCGGCTCCCGGTTTATCGGTGAGCGGCTCTCGGCCGCGGAAGTGGTCCAACTCGGATGAGAGCATGACACCATCATCCAATGATCTTGAAATGCTTCTGCGGCTCGGCGGCGCGACACTGGCCGGATCAGCCATTGGAATCAACCGGGAGATCACGCACAAACCTGCCGGGTTGAGGACGCACGCCCTCGTGGCGCTCGGGGCCGCCGTGATGACGTTGTTCAGCGTGAACGTGGCGCTTGCGAGCGGCAACCACGATCAGGGCGCGGTGCTCCGCACCATTCAGGGAATCATCACGGGCATCGGGTTTATTGGGGGCGGCGTGGTACTGAGAAATCCGCGTGAGCAGACGGTGCGGGGTCTCACCACGGCGGCATCGATCTGGATTGTGGCGGCGCTGGGAATGGCGTGCGGGATGGGCGAATGGAAACTGGTTCTCCTGGCGACTGTTCTTGCATTATGTGTGCTGATAGGCGGGCGCGGGCTGGAGGAGAGACTGCATCGCCTCAGGCGGCATTCTCATCCCCCGGCGCAGAGAGACGCTCATGATCGCGAAGCCGATATGAATGAAGACTAGCCCCTTCTCTGATGCTCCAACAACTGTTCCGCACCATCTTTTCAGCCGCGCCACGATTCGCCCGCCAACCCCCCCAGCCAGAAGCAGATGGTCACCTGGAATACGATTCCTGTTTTCCGGGCGTACATCGTAACGGCGCGGCTGGCTGTCGTGATATCGCATGCCGCGCGTAAACAATCGCCGAACGATGGCAGCTTTGCCGGTGAAAGGACTCCCAGGCGCCACCCGGACGCATGGGTGTAAGAGACTGGACGTCACAAATCGATGAAGGCACTTCGGGCAGGTCCGGCCACTACCATCGGGCTGGTTGTCGCAGCACTCTCGCGGCAGCGAAACCGAGGATGGCGCCGGTCAGTTCGAGCGCAAGGAACCAGTACATCGTGCTGCCCGGCGACCCGGCTGCGAAGACAAGTCCATGAAGTCGGCCCAGGGCAAACCCGGCAAATGCAAAAGTGGCGGCGAGCACCCCGGCCCGCGTCCATTCTTCCCGGATGGCGCAGAAGAGAAGAAACAATCCCATGCCGATCTGAAATCCACCGTAGGTCGCCGCGAAATCAACCCGGGCGGTCGGAGTGGTGAGCGGCATGCCAAGGCTGAGAGAGAGAGGCATGGGCCAGAAGAGAAAGGCGATGCCCACTCCGATGAAGCCAAGGGCCGAGAGCCAGAGGTAGAGTCGAGGCAGGCTCATGCGAAAGCTGGTGGAGGTACGCGCGAAGTCCGGGCGGCTGAATTCTCTGGCTACGGTGCGAATGTTCGCAGCTCTGCGCTCGTCTCTGTCGCAATCGCGTAGCCGAAATTGTCGAGCCACGCGCCGGGATTCAGGTAATGCCGGCCCGGTGCCACCTCGATGAGCGCTGGCCGGTGCGTATGGCCCATGATGACCAGGCCGATGTCGCTTGCGCTCAGCAATTTGGCCGCCGCCCATTCCCGCTGACGTACCGCCGCCCGATCGAGGACCTGCGTATCGTGGGTGGTGTTTCCCAGTCCATGGCTCATTCGATCGGCCAGCCAGAAGCCAATGGTCGGGTGCATTGCGCGCCAGGCGCCGACTACCAGCTTGTTCCTGGTAAGGTGATACATCAGCGTCGCCGACCAGTGCTGCTCCGTCAGGCCGTCTCCATGCACCGCCAGAACTTCCCGCTGGCCGATCGTGAAACGGGTGCTCTCCGGATGAAAGGGAATATCCAGGTCCTCCCGCCAGAAATTGCCGCCCCATCGGTCGTGATTTCCTCCCACCATTACCACCGGCAACTTCCTGCGAAGCATCGCCAGGGCAGCAACCACCTGGAAGCCGGTTCGCGGAATTACCCGCCGATACTCAAACCAGAAATCGAAAAGGTCCCCATTGATCAGGAGCGCGTCTCCCAGGGTGGGGACCGTCTCCAGGAACGCAAGCAACGCCTCCTCAACTACCGGGGGCGTCGCACCCAGGTGAGCATCTGAGAGTATGACGAGCTGGGATCCGAGCACATGCCAATAGTACTAGGGGTCAGGGGTCAGGGTTAGGGGTGTGAGAATTGAGGATGACCGGATGTGAATCGGCAGAACCACTGGTTAGTCGGCAATGGTTATCTGGCAATGATGCACCACCTGCCCCTGACCCTGCCCCCTGACCCCTGATACTATTCCTTGTGGTACACGACCCAGCCAGATCGTCCTACACTTATCCGGTGGACCAGCCAACGCGAGGTAGAGTGCCCAGTCCCGCCGACGCCAGCGTCTCTGAAATTGTCGTTCGTGTGAATTACTCTGAAACGGACCAGATGGGGGTCGTGTACCACGCCCGGTATGTGGTCTGGCTGGACATAGCTCGAACTGAGCATTTGCGCGTGGCGGGGATGAGCTACAAGGACGTGGAGGCGATGGGTGTCCGTCTGGCGGTGGGGGAGCTCAACATTCGCTTTCGCCAGGCTGCGCGGTATGATGACCTCGTTCGCGTCCGCTGCTGGGTGCGGGATCTCGGCTCCAGGCGCATTCTATTCGGCTATGCGATCGAGCACACGGAAACCGATCAGCTTCTCGCTACTGCCACCACGTCGATGTTCTCGGTCAGTAATGACCATCGGCCGATGCGTCTGCCGGAAGCAGTTACCCGCCTGCTCTCGGTTGCTCAGGATCCGGTACGACTCTGATGCGCCTTCAGAAAATCCCTGGCTGTGAGGTAATGCTGAAACCATTTCCTGCTTTCCTGTTTGTGTTCTCCTCCGCGCTCTGGCTGTCACGGCCTCTCGCTGTCTACGGCCAGCAGGAGGCCACGGTCGAGGCTATCGCACCAATCCTGATGGCCGAGGACGCCCGGCGCTGGGCGCCTGAGATCTACCAGCGGGGGCTGGAAAACCCGGACCCGCTGGTGCGGAGAACGGCCGCTACGGCTATAGGCCGGCTGCGCGACCCTGAAGGCGGGCCGCTGCTCATCTCCCATATCCGCGATGTGGACTCGACGGTGCAGGCCCAGGTGATGTTCGCGCTCGGGCTGCTTCAGGATACGGCTAATGTTGGCCCGATCATCGCGCGATTTACCGCTCAGCCGGGGCTCTGGCGGGAAGCGGCGCAGGAAGGGATAACCGCATTGGCCAAAACCGGTGGTCCGGCGGTGGCCAGCTTCTTCTCCGGAATCCTCCGCGGGAACCAGGTTCTCACGGTGGACTCGACGCCGTTGGTGAAGCTCCAGGTCGCGCGCGAGCTCTGGCGGCTCGGACGCATGGCACCCGAGGTCGATCTACTGCCATTCTTCCGTGACACCCTCACGGAGCTCCGCCAGGCGGCAGTGTACAGCGCCGGGCGGCTACGTTCAAAAGCGCCAGCTCCGTCGCTGCTCGTTGCTCTTCGGGATGACATTGCCCTCACCCGATCCTGGGCCGCCCGCGCCCTGACGAAGGCCTACGCGGATTCGTCCGGTCTCGCGGCGGATGCGGTGATCAGCGGTCTTCGAGGATTGCTGGCGGATGATGACCCCGGAGTTCGGATCAACGCCGCACGATCGCTCGCGAGCTTCGGACGCCCGGAGCTTTCCCGGGACCTCGCCCCCCTGCTGGGGGACCCCGACGTAAACACCCGGGTGCAGGCGGCGAACAGTCTTGGCATCACCGGTGGCCCCGCTGCTTCCGAGGCACTCGGAAACGTCCTCCGCTCACGAGAGGTCTTTGCCGTACGCCGCGAGGCGCTGCTCTCCCTGGCGAAAGTGGATACCACCGCCTTTCTCAACGTGGTTGGAAACTGGAGTGGCAGTGTGGACTGGATGGACCGGATGGTAGCGGCGGTAGCATGGGTCAGTGTCACTGCTGGTCCGCACGCCGGCAAGCCACCCCTCGTCGATGAGCGTGATGGTCGCGTATTGGCCGCCGCCCTGCAGACGTGGTCGGGGGCTGCCCCGCCGACGGACCCGGCGATGATTGCGGAAGCCCGTCGGCTGCTCTCGCATCCCGATGCCGCGGTTCGCAGCGTCGCTGCGGATATCCTGACCGCAGTCAAGGATCCGGCAGACCTCACTTCACTGATCAACGCCTACAAACGGGCCGATCGGGATTCATTCCCCGACGCGCGTCTCTCCGCGCTCCAGGCCATTCATGCCATTGCCCAGGCGGAGGGCCAGCGGGTGCAGCACGAGTTCCTGGACGTCGTTCCTTCACCCTCATCGTATCTTGTTCGCCGCTGGGCCGAGGGCGCGTGGCCCGCTGCCGCCGAACGGTGGGGCCCGGCATTCCCGCTTCAAAACACCCGCACCATCGAAGACTACCGCGAGCTCGCCCGGCATTTCATGGTAGGGAACGATCCCGCCCGGTATCCCCACGTGTTCCTCGAAACTGAGCAGCGCGGCATCATCGAGGTTGAGCTCTTCGGTCCTGAGGCGCCGCTGACGGTGGCAAACTTCCTCATGCTGGTTGACCGGCATTTCTTCGACGGCAATGTGTGGCATCGGGTCGTGCCCAACTTCGTTGTCCAGGATGGGGATCGCCGCGGCGATGGGTGGGGGGGACCCGGCGGAGAAATTCGTGATGAAATCAATCGCCGGCGGTACGGCTCCCAGGTACTCGGCATGGCTCTCTCGGGCCCCGATACCGGGTCGAGTCAATGGTTCATCACTCACAGCCCTCAGCCACACCTCGACGGCACGTACACCGTATTCGGCCGCGTAGTGAATGGCGGAAGCGCTCTCGTGCGCATTTCCCAGAGCGATCGCATTAACACAATCCGCCGATGACCCGTCTCTTTCGATTGCTCTCCGTTCTTCTCCTTGCCCTCGCTGCGCCGCTCGCGGCGCAGTTCGGCACCTTCGGGCAGAACAAGATCCAGTATCGTCGCTTTGACTGGCGGGTGCTCAAGGGCGCCCACGTCGATCTCTACTACTATCCCGCCGAAGAGGAGCTGGCCCCAGTCGCGCTAGCCTACGCCGAGCAGAGCTACGACACGCTCGCGCTGCAGTTCGGCCACGAAGTAAAGACCCGGATCCCGCTGATCGTCTATGCCTCGCACTCGGATTTCGAGCAGACGAACATTCTTCCCTTCGTCCCACCTGAAGGTCTTCTGGGTGTCACCGATTTCCTCAAGCGGCGGGTGACGCTCCCGTTCCGGGGTAATTTCTCCGAGTTCCGCCATACCATGCGGCACGAGATGACCCACGTCTTCCAGCTGAGCAGCGCGCTGGAAGGCTATTACAAGAATGCGCGCGTGGGACAACTGCATATTCCGCTCTGGTGGTCCGAAGGGCTGGCGGAGCTGTGGTCCGCCGGCCAGGAGCCGCGCGATGAAATGATTATGCGGGACATCACACTGTCAGGCCGGCTCCCCACCCTGATGCAGATGGAATGGGTGACCAGCGGCATCGTCTATCCCCTCGGGGGCAAGATCCATCGCTGGCTCGCGGACACCTACGGCGACTGGCGCGTCGCGCTCTTCTACCAGGAATTCTGGCGGTACGAGACCTTCGATGACGCCCTGGTTGCGATCTATGGTCGCAGCATCGAGCAGCTCAACGAAGAATGGCAGCTCGCCATGCGGCGGGAGTATTACCCCGCAGCGATGGATCGGGAGCCGTTGCCGCTCGTCGGCCGCGAGCTGGCCCGGGGATCTATCAAGCCGGCCTACCTGGCCCGCGGTGATAGCGCGGGACAGATGTTCTACCTCTCGGCCGCGAGCGGGTACATCACGATTCGCCAGCGCGAGCTCGATTCGAAGAAAACAACGGACATCGCCCGGGCTGGCCGCTCGGCAGACCTCGAATCGTTTCATCCTTTTGAATCGCGGGTCGATGCTTCGCGGCCCGGACTTCTCCTCTTTTCATCCAAGTCCCACGATCGCGATGCGCTCATGATCTGGGATCTCGAGAAGAATGAAGCAGCGGGACGGTATCAGTTCGAGAGCCTTGTCTCCATTCTTTCGCCGGCCTGGTCGAATGATGGAAAGTCGGTGATCTTCAGCGGCCTCGCCGAGAGCGGTATTTCGGATCTCTACCGGGTGAGTCTTCCGGGAGGGGAGCTGGAGAAACTGACCGATGACATTTACCAGGACCTCGATCCCAGTGTGAGCCCTGATGGAGATCAGATCGTGTTCGCGTCTGATCGCACGGCCGGCGGACCCGATGGCGCGGTGAATCTCTTTCTGCTGGACCTGTCCTCGCACACCCTCCGCCAGCTCACGGCGGGGCCCTGGGTCGATGAGACACCCCGCTGGGCTTCCGACGGGCGGATCTATTTCGCGTCGAGCCGCGATGGTGTGCTCAACGTCTTCTCCCTGGACTCCGTTGGCATGGGCCGGCGGGAGACATCCGCATGGACCGGCGCGTTTGATCCCGCCTATGTGCCGGATCGCAATGCGCTGCTCGTGGGCGGATTCCACGACCTGAGCTGGAACATCTATCTCTACCCGGCGGACTCGGCTGCGCACGCCGATACGTTCGCCATCGAGACTGGCGCGCCGCATTCCCAGTGGACCTGGCCAACCTTCGACACCGCGGCGAGCCTTGCCGTGCGACGCGAGCCCTATCGCAGAAAGCTGACGCTCGATCTGCTTGCCGGCGAGGCAGCGGTCATTCCCGGCGTCGGTGGTCTGCAGGGCGCTCAGTTCTATCTGAGTGACCTGCTCAACGATCAGGTGATGCTGATCGGCCTCGCCACCTATCAGGGAAGAAGTCTCGGCACCTTCCTCGATAACGTGAACGTCTCTGCCATCTACCTCAACCAGTCGCGACGATTGAACTGGGGACTCGGCGCATTCCGGACGAACCTCGCGAGCTATTCCGGCCCCGGTATTATTTCCTACCGGGAGAAGACAATCGGCGGACTGGGCATACTCCGGTATCCGCTTGATCGCTTCCGGCGTTTCCAGGCAGAAGCCGTCTTCGAGCATTCCGACCGCGTCGATTTCGATTTCCCCGATGGGTCCGCCGTTCCGACCGGCAGCGGTCTCCGCCGGGTAGGGTGGATCGCTTCGAATTATCTGAGCTACATCCAGGACAATACGCTCTGGGTTCCGTCCGGTCCGATCGACGGAGGCCGGTTCCGGCTGACAGGTGGCATCAGCAGTGACTTCTCCAATGCCCGTTTCGATAGTTATCTCCTCAACCTCGATGTGCGCCGGTATCTGCGACTGGGGCAGCGGAGCGCCTACGCCGTCGCCTTCAACGGATGGTACAGCGGAGGTGATCGTCCGCGCCGGATAAATATCGGAGGTTCGCTCGGACTTCGGGGATTTCCCAACTATGGCGCGATCGTGGGGTCACGCGCCTTTCTGCTCAACCAGGAGATCCGTTTCCCGATCCTCAACTATCTTACGTTCGGAACTCCCGTCGGCGCGGTTAGTTTCCCCGAACTTCAGGGCGCGGCCTTCTTCGACCTGGGCAAAGCATGGTTCCGCCACCCAGGCGACCGCGCGCTGCTGGGAAGCTATGGCGGAGGTCTACGATGGGCGCTGGCACCCTTCCTCGTACTGCGCATGGATGTCGGCCGCCGTTTCGCCGATAGTAACTTCGATACCTACCCGCTGACTCCCAAGCAGAAGCGGCGCGGCTTTATGAGCTTTTACTTCGGTTATAACTACTGATGCCACAACAGGTTTTGCTTGACCGGTCCGGCCGGAAGGTCTATCTTGCCGTGATCCTGATTCTCGGGTGCACGCCTCCCGCCGGGCCGTTGGTGCCGCTTGATGCTGCGCCGGTTTCCCCGGAGCAGGTTCAGGGATGGGTAGGTGCCACGATTCCACGCGAATCGGCGTTGCACCAGTTCAAGTGGCTTTTTCGGAATGATCGCTCGAGTGCTGGCGGAGTGGGAAGAATTCGCATTGCCGCGCCGGACACTCTCCGGCTGGACGCACGAGGCCCGCTGGGAAGCGGTCGCATGGCGGCTGTTGTTGTCGGGGAGCGCTCAGTGTGGGCAGAGCCGGAAGACCAGGTCGCCCAGATCGTTCCCGATTACACGCTGCTCTGGGCGATGTTCGGTGTCGCCCGGCTTCCGGCCAGAGGGGCTACGCTCCGCGGAATCGATAACGATCAGCTCACCTCATGGGAGTATGCGTTCGGGGGCGATACCGTCGCGTATGCGCGAACCAAGGGTGAGCCGGCACGGTTCAGCGCTGAAGTACGGCGTCGCGGCAGATTGTTTGGTCGGGTAGTAACCAGGTTGTCAGCCAATGGTCAGCCGGTGAGCGCCAGGTTGACTGTCCCCGATGTACCGGCGCAACTGGATATCAACTTTGTTTCTACGACGGCTCAATCAGCATTCCCGCCTGAGACCTGGTTACCTCCTGAGCCTTAGTCTGCTCGGGATTGCCGGGTGCCTGTATGGGTTCGCCGGCGGGGGGTTGCCAGCCGATATCAAGACTGTCGCTGTTCTTCCATTCGATAACTACACCTCGGAACCCACGCTTACGCAGCTCATTTCGCAGCGTGTGCGCGAAGCAGTAGAAGGGCGGCTTGGATTGCGCCAGGCCGGGGAAACCCAGGCAGATGCGATCGTGCGCGGTTCCATCACGCGGTACGATCCGGATGTCCCCACCGCCTACCAGGGTGAATCGAACGGCCAGATTACCGTAACCAAACGGCTGGTGCAGATTACTGTCACCGTTGAAATCACCAATCAGCGAACAGGCAAGGCTCTCTGGCAGCGGAGCGGGCTCACGCTCGAGGGGGACTACAATCCTCCTGACGAAGCCACGGGCCGGGAAAAGGCACTCGAGAAGCTGGTCACCAACATCGTTGAGGGAGCTCAGTCACAATGGTGAACCGCAGGAGTTCGAATCGGCGTGGCGCCAGCACCATCGGGTGCCTCCTCTCGTTGCTCATTCTTGCGGCTGCCCTCTATTACGGGATCAACATCGGACGGGTCTATCTTCGGTACTATCAGTTGATGGATTCCATACGGGGGAACGCGCGCCTGGCCCCGAGTCTGACCGACGCGACCATCCGGCGACGGCTCCTTACCCGGGTAGACGAGCTGGGCCTCCCGCAGGAGGCTCAGAAATTCACCATCAAGCGGTCCGGCAAACCGCGTACGATCAGCATCGAAACTGAGTACAGTGAGAACGTTGATCTCCCGCTCTTCCAGCATACGTTCCTCTTTCATCCGCACGCCATCGAGCCGCTCTAAGCAATTCTCATCCGAGCAGCATAACGTGACCCGAACTCGTCTCTTCGCGACGGCCGGCATGGCAGCCGGACTCCTGTGTCTGGCCACGCCCGCCTGGGCCGCAGACGCTGGGCCCGAGATTATCCCCAGCGTGTTTGTCATTGTAGCGCTCATGTTCGTCTCCGGAAAACTCCTGGGTGAGCTGGCTGAGCGTATTGGACAACCCGCGGTCCTCGGGGAGTTGATTGCGGGTGTGATCATCGGGCGCACCATGCTCTCTCTCGTGCCTGTTGAAGGACTGGGGGCCGACTACATCTACTTCCTCGCCGAATTCGGAGTCGTACTCCTCCTGTTCGAGATCGGCCTGGAAACCAACATTGGTGAAATGTTTCGGGTCGGGGCAGCGTCGCTGTCGGTTGCTTCGGTCGGCGTGGCGCTCCCGTTTCTCGGAGGTTTCATCTACTGGTTTTATCTGCCGCATGTCACCGTGGCGAGCAGCGAATCTCTGGCGAGCACAGCCATCTTCGTCGGCGCCACCCTCACCGCGACCTCGGTAGGCATCACCGCAAGAGTCCTGTCGGACCTCCGGGTAATGCACACCAAGGAGGCAAGGATCATCGTTGGCGCGGCGGTGGTGGACGATATCATCGGACTGGTCATTCTGAGTATCGTTTCCGGAATCGCCGCCGGGGCCTCGGTGTCTGCCCTCGGGATTGCGAGAATCGCGTCAGTTGCCGTGGGGTTCCTGGTGGGTGGAGTAATGATCGGGCGGTTTGTCGCGCCGCGACTCTTCAACCTGATTCAGCGAATGCGCGTCGCCCACGTGCTGCTCGCGTTCGCGATCGCTTTCCTGTTGACCATGTCGGCGCTGGCCACCGTAGCCGGGTCCGCGCTCATCATCGGCGCCTTTGCCGCGGGACTGATCCTGTCGGGCGTGGATCAGTTCGACGTTATCGAGCGTGAGGTCAAGCCAATTGTCGGCATATTCTCACCGCTCTTCTTTGTTTACGTCGGCTCGACCGTGGACCTCGGCGTCCTCAATCCGTTCCGCCCGGGGGCGAGCTCAGTGCTCGCGGTGGCCTTCGTGCTGACCGCCATTGCGATCATCGGTAAACTCGCCGCTGGATGGGCGGCGCCCTGGGAACGGATGAACCGGCTTGCCGTCGGGGTCGGGATGGTTCCGCGGGGTGAAGTGGGACTCATCTTTGCCGATATCGGCCGGCGAACCGGGCTTCTCGGCGAGGAGTTGTTCGGCGCGATTGTCGTGATGGTGGTTATCACCACCTTTGCTGCTCCCCTCGGGCTCAAGCGAATCTTCCACGCCGAGAAATCCACGAGTGAGTAGCACGGCGAAGATTCGCCCGCTGCAGGACGCTGTGGCCTGGCGGAGAGCGCAGACCGGACGTGTTGTCTTCACCAATGGCGTTTTCGACATTATACATCCCGGCCACGTAGACCTGCTGGAAAAGGCGAGGGATGAAGGTGCCGTGCTGATCGTTGGCGTGAATAGTGACCGGTCAGTCCGCAGCCTGGGGAAGAGTGCGGACCGGCCGCTCGTGCCCGAAGCGGCGAGAGCGCGAGTGCTGGCGGGCATTGGCGCGGTTGATTGTGTGGTCACCTTCGAGGAACCCACGCCGCTCGAGGTGATTCTGGCGCTCCGGCCTGATGTCCTGGTCAAAGGCGCCGACTATGGCCGGGACCAGATCGCCGGTGCAGATGAGGTTGAATCGTGGGGCGGCCGGGTTGTCCGGGTAGCGCTGGTGCAGGGATATTCGACCACCAAACTAGTGGAGCGACTTCGTGAATCGATCTGATGGTAGAGCGCCCGACCAGCTGCGACCGCTCGTGCTCGAGCGCGAGGCAAATCCATACGCCGAAGGATCCTGCCTCATTCGCATGGGAGGCACCCTGGTGCACTGTACCGCGAGCGTTGATGCCGGTGTGCCGGGCTGGAAAAAGGGGTCCGGGGAAGGGTGGGTGACTGCCGAATACGCCATGCTGCCCCGGGCGACTCTCGAGCGCACGTCGCGCGAGCGCAGTGGCCCCGGAGGCCGCACCCAGGAAATTCAACGGCTGGTCGGGAGGTCGCTCCGGGCCGCCATGCGCACGATGTCGTTTGGCGAGTACACCATCCGGATCGATTGCGATGTGCTCCAGGCCGATGGCGGCACCAGGACCGCGAGCATCACGGGCGGATGCGTGGCTTTGCACGATGCCTGCGCCTGGCTCGCGGAGAAGACCGGGAACCCGTCGCCATTTGGACAGCTGGTCGCGGCCGTATCGGTGGGCATCATCGACGGCGTGCGCCTTCTCGATCTTGCCTATGTCGAAGACAAGGTAGCCGGCGTTGACTCGAACGTGGTCATGGTGCACCCGGATCGGTTTGTCGAAATCCAGGGGACGGGAGAGCAGGGAACGTTTTCCCGAGGTGAGTTCGAGGGCATCCTGGATTATGCCGAGAAGGGAATCAGTGAGCTCTTTGGGGCGCAGAAAGCCGCGCTCGGCATATAAGTGCAGGATGCAGGGTGCAGGGTGCAGGGTGCAGAGTGCAGAGTGCTAGGTGCTAGGTGCTAGGTGCTAGGTGCTGGGTGCTGGGTGCTGGGTGCTGGGTGCTGGGTGCTGGGTGCT
>JBDTQP010000071.1:0-13647 GCA_039932125.1 Gemmatimonadota bacterium | reverse complement strand
GTCTGCAAAACCTCCATTCGTCGGTTCGATTCCGACCGGCGCCTCTGTTCGGGCGGCAAGGCGGGCAGGTCAGGAACGGCTGAGTACGATCGAGCCAGCAGATGTCTGGCGACGTAGCCACCCAAGCGGTGGCTTTTTTGCATCTCCCAGGTCGCCCGCGTATCGAGGCTTCTCTTCCCAAAACATCATTCAGTACTTTCGCGATCTATATAGACGATTGTCGTGTCACTTTTCTATCGGGGTAGCGACTATGGTAATCCGGGTCACACCCGCGGCCCTTGCGGCATGAGCCACCGCATCAAAAGCCCCAAAGGGCAAGTGTCGATCGACCTCCACCAGGAGATTGAGACCCTTTCCATCTCCGTAAAAACGTTTGAAAACGGATGCCAGTTGTTCCCGGGACAGCGTCCGGCCGGCGAGCCAGGTCCCTCCCCGGTCAAGGCGAAGGGTGAGATCCCCATTGGTTTCCAATCGGTCGACATGAACGGCTCGTGGCAACTCCTGCTCCGCACGAATCAGCGGGGTTACAACCATGAAGATTACCAGCAGCACCAGCATGACGTCGATCATCGGGGTGATGTTGGGCGAGTGGACCACGGTGCAGAATTCTCCCGGCCTGTTCATGGAGACCTCCCTGGTGGGAAAGCGTTCCCGTTTTCAGGCTAACGCTCCCACGTTTCGCGGGTATGGGCTCTCGATGACAGAACGATGAATCGAAGATGGGGTTACGTCACCGCCAGAATAAAGGGCTGCCAGTTGGCAGCCCTTTGTGATCTCGACCGGCCTCGATTCAGTCGTTCCGAAGCGCCGCTGCTGGAGCCATCCTTCCCGCTCGAGCCGCCGGGATCCATGCGGCAATGAGGCCGGTTATGGCGAGGAGAAAAGGAACCAGGACAAACGTGGGCAGATCGGCGGGCGCAACGTGGAAGAGCAGCGCTGCCAGCGCTCGCGTGGCGGCGAGCGCGATGATGATCCCGATCGCCAGGCCGGCTCCGACCAGCCGGAGCCCCCGCCCCACGACCATCCAGCGAACCTGGGAAACCTGCGCACCCAGAGCGATTCGAATACCAATCTCCCGAGTGCGACTCAAGGCCATCTGAGCCATGACGCCGTAGACCCCCACAATAGCCAGGAGAAGTCCCACCGCCGCAAACATGATCATCAGGGAGGCGAGGAATCGCTCGCGCGCGAGGGAGACATAGCGAACATCAGTCATCGTCTGCATCGACTTGATGGCAAGGTTGGGATCGAGGTCACCTACAACTCGACGAACCGATGGTCCCAATCCCAGAGCATCGGTACGGGTCCGGACAACGAGCACGATGCCGTTCTGCGTCTCCTGGGTGAAGGGAGTGAACGCTTCAATCTGGGGTCCCACGGCTAGTGAACGCTGGTGCTCGCTCCCGACCACTCCGACGATCGTCCGCCAGACCGTGGCTGAATCGGGCTCCCGATCGAATGAAAGCCGCTGGCCCACCGGGTCCTGACCTTTGAAGTATTGGTCTGCCAATGCCTCGTTGATAAGCACCACGCCTGGCCCATCGGCTCTATCATCGACGGTGAACTCCCGGCCGCGAAGCAGCGGGACACGCATCGTTGCGAAGTATCCCGGACTCACATCCCGGTGCACCACCTCAGTTCCATATTCTCCAGATGATCGACCTGCCACGGTGAAATCAGAGGTATACCCGGTATTCCGGAGCGGTATCCCGTTCGAAACGCCGGCACTGACGACTCCGGGCAGTGCGCGCGCGCGCTCCATCAGCTGATCGATGAAGACCAGGATCCGTTCCGAATTGTATGGCTCCGCAGGGAGGACGATCGCCGCGGTGAGTACGCCATCGGCCTCAAATCCCGGATTCACCTGCTCCAGCTGCCAGAAGCTCCTGACCAGCAGGCCGGCACCCACGGTCAGGAGAAGTGCCACGGCGATCTCTCCCACCACCAGCGCTTCAGACCATCGACGGCGCGCTTTCCCTTCGCTTCCCGTGCGGCCGCCTTCCTTGAGTGCCTCGCCAGGCGCTCGGCGCCCGCTCCAGAGCGCGGGGGCCACACCAAACAGCAGCCCACTGACCGCACTTATCGCGAGCACGAAAAGAAGAACGCCCCAGTCTACCCCGAAACGGGTGACGTGCAGCATCCCTTCAGGCTGAAGCGACTGCAGGGCGCGAGTGCCCGCCCACCCGAGAACAAGCCCGACACATCCACCCAGGAAAGAGAGAACGAGACTCTCAGTCATCGCCTGACGAACGACCCGGAACCTGCCTGCGCCCAGGGCGAGTCGGAGTGCCGTCTCCCGTTCCCGCCCGGTTGCCCGCACGAGCAGGAGGTTGCCGACGTTGGCGCATGCGATAATGAGGAGGAGTGCCACTGCCCCGAGCAGAACGAAAAGCGGACGCTGAGTATCACCGATCAGGAATTCATGCAGCGGCGTCATGCCCGCGCCCATGACCCGATTGGTCTCGGGATATTGCTCCTGCAGTCGTCGAACTACCTGTTGCAGCTGGGTATTCGCTCCCTCGAACGAAACGCCGGGCGCGAGTCGCGCGACTGCCCGGGCCCAGTGCGCTCGCCGAAACCAGATTTGAGCCTTGTCGTTCCTGTCCCATTCCATGGGAGTCCAGATATCAACATGATCAGAGGGAAAGGTGAATCCCTGGGGCATGACCCCTACAACCTGCACCGACTGTCCACTCAGCATGATGTTCCGGCCAATCACGCTCGAGTCGGAGCCGAACTGATCATGCCAGAGACGATGACCGAGAATCGCGACGTGCGCCCCATTGGCCCAGGTCTCGTCCTCGTGAAATACCCGGCCCAGCATGGGCCGCACCTCAAGTACCGAGAAGAAGCTGCCGGTAACGGAAGAAGGGTAGAGCAAACGAGGCGACCCATCTCCCGTTAATGTGACAGATCCGAACCCCTCGGTGTAGGCGGCAGCATCCGCAAACGCCGCGACCTGTTCCTTCCAGTCGAAGAAATTGGCCGGTGCAACCATTTCCTGATGCCAGTTTTTCTCAGGATTCTCCTCCCACAGCATCACGAGATGTTCGGGCTCGGGATATGGCAGCGGTCGAAGAATGACCGCATTCACAGCAGAGAAGATTGCCGTGTTGGCGCCAATGCCGAGGCCAAGTGTCAGGATTGCGGCTGAGGCGAACACCGGGCCACGACGCAAGGCGCGGAGCGCGTAATAGACATCCGCGCGAAGCTCATCGAGCCAGTGCATCGGACGCTGGTCCCGGTGAGTTTCCCGCGTCCACTCAACCCCACCGAAAGCGAGCACCGCCTGGCGATGGGCCTCATCTGGAAGCATGCCGCGGGCAATGTTTTTTTCCGTTTCGTGCGTGATGTGAAACTGAATTTCTTCGTCCACAGCGCTCTCCGCGGCTTTCCGGTGGAGCAGAGAGCGAAAACGCCGAAGCACCTCATGGAGAGAAGTCATGGTCGGCTCTCGCTAAGCCATTGCGAGAATAAGATCTACCGCGGCCACATATCGGCGCCAGCTTGCCACTTCGGCCCCAGCCGCGCGTTTGCCCTGGGCAGTGAGCCCATAATACTTGGCCCTGCGATTGTTTTCGGTCGTGCGCCAGTCGCTGTCAATCCATCCCTTCAGTTCCAGCCGCTGAAGGGCTGGATAGAGGGAGCCCTGGTTCACGTCGAGCACGCCTTTGGACACCTGCTGGATGCGCTGGCTGATGCCCCAGCCGTGCATCGGCTCAAGCAGCAGAGTTTTCAAAACGAGGAGATCGAGTGTACCGCGAAGGACATCGGTAGATGGCATCTGCATACGTGTCTCCGGAGTTTCCTGTAGAGTATCTACAGGACTATGCATCGGCTCCTGTAGAAAGTCAAGAGGAGAAAAATCGTGAAGATGCACAGGTGCTCGTGAGGTGACACCGCTCACCGTACGACGATCATGCCGCTGCTATTTTGTTACACCGCCTTTCCACGGCAGCGGAAATATCGGCAGATGTAATTCCGGTTTGTCGATGGTCAGCAAAGGCGTTCGTCGAATCCGCAATGACCCCGACCCCTGAGTGTCAGATGAAACTGGAAACGCTGGAAGAACTCTATATCGATGAGATCAAGGATCTCTGGAGCGCCGAAAAGCAGATTCTCCAGGCTTTGCCCAAGATGATCCGCGCGGTGGAGCACAAGGAGCTCAAGCGTGCCTTCAAGACTCATGAGCGGCAGACCCGTCAGCATGTAAAGCGGCTCGAGCGCGTTTGCCGGAAGCTGGGAGTCAGCCCCCGCGGAAAGAAATGCGAAGGAATGGAAGGGCTGCTCAAGGAAGGATCCGGCCTTATCGGTGAGCGCCCCGACCAGGACGTGCTTGACGCGGGTCTCCTATCGGCAGCGCAGCACGTCGAACACTATGAGATGGCCGGTTACGGGACCGTGCGGACCTGGGCTCGTCTCCTGGGCCGAAAGGACGAAGCGGCCATTCTCCAGCAGACGCTGAACGAAGAAGGCGAGACAGATCATCTGCTGACCAAGCTGGCCAATCGGCTCATCAACATCGATGCCGACAAAGAGGCCGAAGACGAATAGACTGATGTTCCTATCTCGTCAAATGAGCTCGCTTTCAAGGCGAGCTCATTTTGTTTCGCCCTGGCCCCGCCTTCTCTTGTCTCGCGGCCGTCGGTTCGACTACAGTTGATCTTCCCACTCCTCCGACCAGGTCCGCATGCGCCGCCAGGTAATCTTCTTCTCGATCGTTCTCCTCTCTCCTGCCGTGCTCGCGGCTCAGTCGACCTCCGCGCTGGTCGAGTGGCCAACCTACGGACACGATGCCGCCGGAACGCGCTACTCGCCGATTCGCGACATCAACCGGGGGAACCTGGACAGCCTCCACCTGGCCTGGACCTACCACACCGGCGAGGTCGGCGGCCCGGATGAGCCCAAGTCGTCGTTCGAAGCGACGCCACTCATGATCGAGGGCATGCTGTACCTGGCCACGCCCCATGGCCGGGTGATCGCACTCGACCCGGCCACTGGCCGGGAGAAGTGGACATATGATGGCAAGGTCGATCCCGGCCTGCATTTTGGTGATTTCACTACGAGGGGTGTTTCGTTCTGGCTGGACACCGGGGCCCCGGCGAGCCAAGCCTGTCGCCGACGGATCATCTTCGCAACCATCGATGCCCGACTCATCGCCATTGATGCGGCGGATGGCAACCTGTGCCCCGGATTCGGAAGCAACGGCACCGTCAACCTGCGCGATGGTTTGCGCAACCCGCCCGTGTACACGGAGGAGTACGAGGTCACGTCACCGCCCATGATCGTGCGCGGACTCATCGTAGTCGGCTCCGCAGTGGCCGACAACAACCGGGCGGAGGGCCCGAGCGGTGAAGTGCGGGCCTTCGATGCCCGGACCGGAGCACTTCGATGGACCTGGGACGCAGTACCCCAGGATGCAGCCGATCCGGCCTACCGAACGTGGAACGGATCCCGTGCGCACCACACCGGTGCCGCCAACGTGTGGTCGGTCATCGCGTCCGACTCGGCTCGGGACCTGGTCTTCCTGCCTACCACGAGTCCCAGTGTCGATTACTACGGTGGCACTCGTCTCGGCGACAACCGGTACGCCAACTCCATCGTGGCCCTCCGCGCTTCGACCGGAAAGATGGTTTGGAGCTTCCAGACAGTGCACCACGACCTCTGGGACTACGACAACGCCTCTCCTCCCGCGCTGGTCACCCTGCACGTCGACGGGCGGGAGCGAGCTGCCGTCGTTCAGGCCACCAAGACAGGACAGCTTTTCGTCCTCGACCGGGAGACCGGCGTTCCCATCTTTCCGGTGGAGGAACGGCCAGTTCCTCGAAGCACGGTCCCTGGCGAAGAGGCCTCGCCAACGCAGCCTTTTACGTCACTGACCCCCCCGCTCTCGCCCCACCATTTCAATGCGGCCGATGCCTGGGGACCGACACCGGAAGAGCGCGACGCCTGTCGGGCAGTGATGGAAGGGCTGCGGAACGACGGGGTTTTCACCCCGCCGAGCCTGGAGGGGACCCTTGTAGTCCCGTCCAACGTGGGGGGCGCGCAGTGGGGCGGCGTCGCGATCGATGTTGATCGGCAGATCGCCGTTATTCCGGTCAACCATCTCGCGGCCGTTGTCCAGTTGATTCCCCGGGAGAGCATCAACCACGCTGAAATGGAACAGAGCAGCCGGCTCGGATTCGAATACACTGACATGAAGGGTACGCCCTATTACATGCGACGCCGGATCCTGATATCCGAGCATCGCCTGCCCTGCACTCCTCCGCCATTTGGATCGCTGGTCGCCATCAGTCTCAAGACGGGCGCCAGGCTGTGGGATGTTCCACTGGGAACGATGCCTCTGCCCGATGGCTCGCTGGGGCCGTCCGAGTGGGGGTCGCCGGTATTGGGTGGACCTATGATAACGGCGGGTGGCGTCGTCTTTATCGCGGGAACGATCGACCACATGTTCCGCGCCTTCGATATCGATACAGGGATGGAACTCTGGCGAGCCTCGCTCCCGGCCGGTGGCAAGGCGACGCCGATGACGTATCGGATCGGGAGTCGTCAGTTCGTGGTGATTGCGGCGGGCGGAGATGGCAATTTCTTTGGAAAGAGCGATGCCCTGATGGCGTTCGCGTTGGATTCTCAGAAGTGAAAGTGGCAATGGTTTTCGATTTGTGATTCTCGGTCATTGACTGGTCCCCCCTCCCAGGGCCCTTTCCCGCCCTGGTCTAGCAAATGCCTTCCCGGGCCGATATTATCTACCAGGCCAAAACCTGTCCTCACCGCCCTGTTCCTGGGCACCGTGTCGCCTGGCGTTAGCTTGGCCACAACCCCTGGCCCTGGATCCCACCAGCCACCGGGGTTTCTTTTCGAATTTTGAACCAAACACCCCAGATGGGGGCATTTCATGCGTCGTTTACGCGTCACTGTCATTGATTTCACCTGCCGAGGCCCAACGAACGCGGCATGGGCTCGCATCATGCACCCGAACTACGCCAGCATCATGCCCCAGGTCGTGGGGGTATGGGCCGAAGAGGCGGGTCACGATGTCAGGTTCATCTGCTATACCGGGTTCGAGGACCTCGAAAAAGAAGTCGCCGGTGATGCCGATATCGTCTTCTTCAGCGCCTTTACCCAGGCTGCCCTGCTCACCTATGCGCTGAGCGCTCTCTACCGGAAACGGGGAGCGGTGACGGTGCTTGGTGGACCGCACGCGCGGTGCTACCCGCAGGATGCGGCCAAGTATTTTGATTACGTCCTCGGGTTCACCGATAAAACGGTTATCGAAGAGGTCCTGAAGGACTGCAGTCAGCACCGCCCCATGGGGCAGATGATCAGCGCCAAGCAACAGCCCTCCACGCTCCCCGGCGTAAAGGAACGCTGGAAGTTTGTCGAGCAGACCTTGGCCAAGGCGCCGCTGCTCAAGATCGTGCCGATGATCGGAAGCCTCGGCTGCCCGTACACCTGCCACTTCTGCATCGATTCGACGGTCGATTTCCAGCCGCTTGGCTTCGACCAGATGCGGGAAGATCTCAAGTTCCTGCTGACCAAAATGAAACGACCCCGGGTCGGCTGGCATGACCCGAACTTCGGCGTTCGCTTCGAAGACTACATGGGTGCCATTGAAGAAGCGGTGCCCGCCGGCAGCATGGATTTCATCGCGGAGAGCAGCCTGTCGCTGCTCAACGAAGAGCATCTCAAACGACTCCAGAAGAATGGTTTCAAGGGCATTCTTCCCGGCGTCGAGTCATGGTATGCCCTGGGCAACAAGTCCAAGACCGGCAAGTCCGCTGGACTCGACAAGGTCCGCCAGGTCTCGGACCATGTAAACATGATGCAACGCTATATCCCATTCATTCAGACCAATTTCGTGCTTGGCCTGGACATGGATTCCGGTTCCGAACCATTCGAGCTGAGCAAGCGGTTTATCGACCTGACGCCTGGTGCCTTTCCGGCGTATTCACTGCTTTCCGCGTTCGGGCAGGCGGCGCCACTTAACATCGAGCTGCAGCGCGATGGCCGCGTGCTCCCCTTCCCATTCCATTTCATCAATAACTATCACTCGATGAACGTAAAGCCGAAGAACTACGCCTGGCGCGAGTTCTACAGCTACGTTATCGACCTCACAAAATACGCGTTCTCCTGGAAGAGCATTTATCGCCGGTTCCGCGCAAACAACGAGCGGATTCCCGCGTGGATGAACGCGCTTCGTGCGGTTTCCGCCGAGGGTTTTGGACGCATCAACTACTACTCGACCATTCGCAAGTTGCTGGATACAGACATTACCGTGCGGAAGTACTTCGAGGGCGAGTCAACCATACTTCCCGATTTCTACCATCAGCGAATTCGCCAGGAGCTCGGGGTATTCTACGACGCGTTACCCGAGGGGGCGATTTACCACGATCATCTTGCCTACCTCAAGGCGCAACCGGTGGTAATGCTGGCCTAGCGGGGAAGCGGGGAAGCGGGGACGGAAATACGAAGGGCGCTCCTGGTGGGCGCCCTTTTTTCTCCACATTTTCCGATATCCGACTCTTACCGTCCTTCCGCCTGGCCGTCTTTCAGCAGCTGTCCGTCCAGTCGATCTCCGTTTCTTTTCCGCAGCGCTGGCACTTCATCAGTTCCGGGCGCCCTTCGAACTCCTGGCGTTCGCGGCAGGCCGGACAGACGGCGTAGGTTGGTGGTGGGGCGGCACCCCCGAACGTCGGCCGCATGACACCGGCTCGGTATACGACGCACCAGTGTTTGGGCGGTTCCTGCCGGACCTGGACATCGGCGCGGCTCACCCGCACCGGCCGCTTGTCCACCTCGACCACGAGAACTTCCCCATCCGGGCTCTTTTCCAGAACAGGGTACCACGCACCGCGACGAAGCAGGTCGGCGGTACGGTTAGTCGCTCGGGCCCATCCCAGGTTTTCCATGAGCCACAAGAATAGCACTTACAAGAGGATAAGGGCTAGGGGGCGCCTCGCTTGCCCTTGCGGTGTCCGGTCTCTCCGGCTTTGGTTTCCAGCATACGTCTTACGGGAGCGGAAAACATGAGAGCGCTTCATCACTGGGCCCGGTTGTGCCTGGTCACGGTTCTCGCATCAGCGTGCGGCAGCACGGGGCCCAGCCCGGCAACTGTTTCCGGCAAGCCGCTCACCGATCCTGGGCCCAATGACTATCTGAACCAGTTTGAAGGCGGGCTATATCCGGGCGGAAGTAACAGCATGCCTTCAGCGCATGACAGTGTTGGTCGAGCCCGTGCGCACGCGCTCCAGAGACTGGATACAAATGGCCAGCCCAGTCCGGCCGGAACCATTGTTCTCATGTCGGTGGGGATGTCCAACGCCACGCAGGAGTGGTGCAGCGTGGCTGGGACAGTTTGTGATCCATGGACTTTGTCGGGCAAGGCGGCCAGCGATCCCGCCGTCAATCATGCCAGCCTCACGATCGTCAACGGGGCGAAGGGGAGCGAGACGGCGGATGCATGGGACTCGCCGAATGATCCGAGTTACGATCGAGTGCGGGATAATGTCCTGGCGCCGGCCGGTCTCACCGAGAAGCAGGTGCAGGCGATCTGGCTCAAAGAGGCGGATCCGCGACCGGTCACCTCGCTGCCATCAGCATCGGCTGACGCGTACCACCTGGAAACAGAGCTGGGCAACATCGTTCGATCGCTCAAGACCCGCTATACAAACCTTCAGCTGGTATTTCTTTCGAGCCGGATCTTCGCCGGTTATGCGTCAACGACGCTCAATCCCGAGCCATACGCCTACGAAAGCGGATTTTCGGTGAAGTGGATGATCGGGGCACAGATTGACCAGATGGCGAACGGGGGAAATGTGGTGGACAGCAGGGCGGGTAATCTCAACTACAACAGCGTAGCTCCGTGGGTGGCGTGGGGGCCGTATCTCTGGGCGAACGGAAACCAGGCAAGATCGGACGGACTGGTATGGGTGAGGGCTGATTTTGAGAGCGACGGGACCCATCCTTCGACGGCTGGCGAGACCAAAGTCGCCAGCCTGCTGCTCAACTTCTTCAAAAGTGACCAGCACGCGGCCTGCTGGTTCCTCGCTGGAGGCAGCTGTCCATAGCGAGCCGCTTCACTTCATGACGGAGACGCTGTCCACGTAATAGTCGGTCATCCCAAAGCAATCGGTCGGCACGCCGCGGTGTTCGGTGTAGTGCAAGGCGACACGCTGACCGATCGCCGCGCGAACTTTCTCGGCCACATCCCCATTGCGCACACTGAACTGCCAGAGCGTCGGCGCGACACCAGGCACCGTCGTCATCGCCAGCTCACCTTCCCACGTCTTGCAGACCCATCCCTTGTTCGAAAACTTCTGAAGGATACCGGAGCGATCGCCTGAGGAATAATCCACGTGGAGCGTGGAATAGGAGTACAGGGCAAAGAGCAGAAATGGGGAGAGCAGGACCAGAACGATGATGACTTTGGTCCGTGTTCTCCAACCGTGGCGTACAGGTTTTGGGACAACCGGGGTCTCCGGGACTCCTGGACTCTCGTCCATACGATTTGTGCGCCAGGCGCGGTAGATGGATGCTCAGAACTCAAGCTGGAAAGTACTTATCAGCAGCGTTGCACGCCATTGTTGGATGTGATCGCAGTGATACGGAGACGCAGAGGGCACTGAACTTCACAGAGGAAAGCTGATGTGCAAGATCACATCATACGTTAGTTGTCGACCGTGATCGCATGAAATCAGCCCAGGCCACCGGCGTCCAGCATGCCATCTCCTGGAAGTCTCAGTGGAGTTCCCTATGTGGTTAGTAACCTCGACGGATTCTGATGCGGGCGTTCATGCAGTCACAATGTTCTGCTTTTCTCTGGGGTCCTCAGTGTCCTCTGCGTCTCCGTGTTGAAGAGCGCCGCCTGCTGGACCAGCGTAGTTGGCTGTTCGCCTGCTGGTCAGATTCAGTAACGTTATCCCTCGTGCCTGGGTTCAAAGACCTCTATTCGACCCTGGTGCAGTCGAAAACGTAAGGCCTTTCCCGACAACCAGTACCCATCCCGCCCCATCCACATCGTTGGCAAAGCGGCGTGCCAGATCGATTCTGATTGCCTCCACTCCTGCTGCGCGGCTTGCCCCCAGTCTCAAACCAACTCCGGCGTCCCACCCGGTTCGGTGAGGCGAGCCGTTGTACCACGCACCGCCATGGTCAACAAATGCGCCGAGTCCCACGCCAACCACCTTCCAGAGCTCCTCGGCGACGGTGTAGCGGTATTCGGCGGTGGCGTAATAGGTCCGATCGCCGGTGAAGGCGTGCGACCGAAATGCGCGTGGTCCCGTACCAAGTCCCAGGTCGAACTCTTCACCCGGGATGGTGTTCCTGATCCATCCGGCATCACCGTGGAGAACCAGAGTATGCCGGGCGGCGGGCTGGAGTACCATTGTCGCGCCCAGCGTGACGAAGCCGGAGTCGAGACCGCTCGAGGTGTAGAGACCGTTGGCGCGCAAATCAGCGAAGAGAAAGCCCGCGCCGAATGAGGTGCCCGTGCGACCAGCCAGGAAGGGGGCGATCCCGTTCTCACGGTACCCCAAGGCTGTCGGAGCGGCCATCGCACCCAGGCGAATAGTCGTGCTGACGTCCACGTCTTCCTCTCGTCCAAATCCAACGAAGCCCTGCGCAAGGATGTAGCGAGCGTGGCGGGACTCCAGGTACGCACCGATGGCGCCGGTGGTTCCCGTTCTCACGACCGGAAGAGCGGTTGTCTCCTGGATGAGCTCATCTGAGCGGACCTGGGCGATCAGCCCTGCACGAAGGTATCCGGCAGCCGACCTGCGGAGCGCTACCGCCGCCTCTATCCGCTCGAGATTATACCTTCGCTCAAAAGAGTCCGCGGCGATACGCCCGCCATTGGCAAACTGAAGAACCTGTTCCTGCCGATTATCCAGGAAAAAAAGGAAACCGAGCGGAGACTCGAGCGAATAGAACGGACGCCCAGCGAGCGCGCCATACCTGCGTCCGTCGGATCTGTCCTGGTACTCGAGGCCGAGTCGGATATTCCTTGAGATGAAACGCGGCTGGAGAAAACCGAAAGATGTCGTTGTACGGTCCGTATTCTTCCGATACTTGACCGAGGCCTGTGTGGCAGTGCCGAAGAGGTTGTCTTCGATGAACGCGAGGGTGTATTCGGCCTGGCCGCCAGTGCTTCGGAAACGAAAGTCGGGGCGCGTACTCCAGCCATCGTGGGTAATGATCTGCATGACCAGCCCCGAATCAGTTCGAACGCTGTCCACCTGAACCTGGCGAAATACACCAAGAGAGCGGAGGTTCCGCGCGGTCTCGGCCGCGCGAGCTGAATCGTACGGCTCGCCAGGCGAGATGAGCAGTTCGCGCCGCACGACACCTTCGCGGGTGGTGATATGGAGCTTGTTCGCGAGACCCGTCAACCAGCTCGTGGTTTCAGAAGGATCGAATATATCGTTTCGACGGATCTCCACGGCACGAACGACCCGGTCCGAATCGGACTGGGCCTGGGCTCGAAGGAGAGCGGGGATCGCAAGAAGGAGAAGAGCGGGCAGTAAACCGCGGACGAGCAGGGCCGTACTCCTTATGGAGGAAGGGAGTGAATCTAATCGAGTAAATGGACGACGCTCTCGAGGATGCGATTGGGTGCTACTCCGCTTGCCGCCACGGCGTTCTCGCGATACTTCCCCGTTTTCACGAGATACCCTCTATATCCCGCTGCAATTGCCCCCCCCACGTCACTGTGAATGTCATCACCTACCATCACCACCTCCGTTCCAGCCGGAAGGGTCATGCTACCGGCCGCGGCCTGGTAAAACATCGCGCTCGGTTTTCCCGCCACGATGGAAGAAACGCCGGTGGCGTACTCGAGGGCCGCGACGAAGGCGCCGCAGTCGATCGTGAGCCCCTCGGCGCTCATCCAGTACTGATCACGGGAGAGGGCGATCAACTGAGCACCGTTCATGAGCGCGGAAAATGCCTGCTGCATCAGCGAGAAGCTCCAGAGACCGCCGAGGTCTCCGATCATGACGGCGTCCGGTTGGGGCGGGAAGCGGAGAGGCGGGGAAGAGGAGTCAGCCGATCCGCCGATGAGAGTAAATGTCGAAAGATCTTCCAGTGCAGCTGGAGTGACGAGAGGAAGCAGCGACTGGAATCCTAGTGACCGCGCCAGCGATGCGCCGGCAAGGAGCGCAGTGAATACCTCTTCTTCAGTCACGTCAAAGCCGTATCCGCGTAGCCGGGCGACAATGGCCGACCGTGGTTTCGACGTGGTGTTGGTAACGAATCGGAACGGCGTACCGGCTTTTCGGAGGCGTACAATGAGCTCGGGCGCGCCGGCGATAGCGGCATCGCCCTGGTAGAGAGTCCCATCGAGGTCGAAGAGGTATGCGGTGGTCATAGTGGTCGGATGAATTATACCACGCGCTTTGCTGATTACACTTTAAAGGGCTCGGCACAGAAGGGGGTGCGCATTTGCGCACCCCTCTGGTCAAACAAAACTATGAAATCAGGAGTTCTAATATCGTCCCAGGTAGCTATCGATCTCCCACTTGCTTACCTGCAGATTGTACTGCAGTACCTCCGCCCGCTTCGCCTCGATAAACCGCTCGGTCAGGTGCTCGCCCAGCGCGCCCGTCACCACTTCATCCTTCGCGAAGTACTCGAGTGCCTCGTGCAGATCGC
>JBDTQP010000070.1:0-13648 GCA_039932125.1 Gemmatimonadota bacterium | reverse complement strand
TAGCACCTAGCACCTAGCACCTAGCACCTAGCACCTAGCACCTAGCACCTAGCACTCTGCACTTAGCACCCTGCACCCTGCGCTCAGCCGCCCAAGCGAGCGGAGTATCCCGCTTTCGAAATAGCTTCGATGACATCCCCCTGCGTCAGCCGGTCCTCACCAAAATCCACGTCAGCATACCCTCGATCGAGACAAACCACGGCGCTATAAATACCGGGCGTATGCACCAGCATCTGCTCGATTTTCTGCTGGCACGGTGTGCCAGTCATTCCAACGATAGCAAAACGAAGATGAGCCATAAGGGCCTTCAGACAACGGGAGAATGGTCTCGGCGCTGCAGCCGCCGAGGCACCGATTCAATAAGCTCCGCGCGGCACGTGCGACGGCTCAGCCATGGTATGCACCAGGGTAAGAAACCGTTTGGCAAATTTGTCGGCCTCACTCTCAGCCGGCTGGTCCGTCGCGACCGTGACCAATGTGTAGTGACCACCCTCGGGCTGAATATCGAGCCGGATGCGCCCGATGCTCCCGGAATACTCCCGGTGCCGCGCGCCTTCCTCAGTAGGCGTGAGTCGTTTCCCGAAATAGCCAGTCGCCCGCTCGAGAACGGCATCAGGGGTAATGTTGGTCCTGTGGAAGTATTTCATGGCTTCAAGATACAGCAATACCGGGGAAAATGAATAAAGTGGACAAGAAACGGTGAACGGGCTAGAAGCTCCCGTTCACCGTTCACCGTTCACTGCCTACCGCTGATTATTTCTCGTAATACTCGATTCCGAGGTGGGTGATCTGCTCCTCGCCCATCATCCAGCGCAGGGTGTTCTTGAGCTTGGTCTGCTGAATGAACAGATCGTGCTCGGGATAAAGATCCGGCGCGTGCTGCGGGCTCTTGAAGTAGAACGAGAGCCACTCCTGGATGCCGCTCATGCCGGCGCGAGAAGCGAGGTCGAAGAACAGGGCCAGATCCAGCACCAGCGGCGCGGCGAGGATACTATCGCGGCAGAGGAAATCGACCTTGATCTGCATCGGGTAGCCCATCCACCCGAAGATATCGATGTTGTCCCAGCCTTCCTTGTTGTCGCCCCGGGGCGGATAGTAGTTGATCCGCACCTTGTGGAAGATGTCGCCGTATAATTCCGGATACACCTTGGGCTGCAGGATGTACTCGAGCACACCAAGCTTGGACTCTTCCTTCGTTTTGAAGCTCTCCGGATCGTCCAGCACCTCGCCGTCGCGGTTTCCGAGAATGTTGGTCGAATACCATCCCGCCACGCCGAGCATACGCGCCTTGAACATCGGGGAGAGCACGGTCTTGAGCATGGTCTGCCCGGTCTTGAAATCCTTCCCGCCGATGGGGACGCCTTTGTCCGCGGCAAGCTTCTCCATTGCCGGGATGTCGCAGCTCAGGTTAGGCGCTCCGTTCGCGAACGGCACGCCTTCCATCAGCGCGGCGTAGGCATACAACATCGAGGGAGCGATTGTAATGTCGTTCTGCTCCATCGCTTTCTCGAAGGATTCCAGCGTCTGGTGCGCTGGGCCGGCGGTAATGAATATCTCGGTAGACGCGCACCACACCACAACCAGCCGGTCACACCCATTCTTCGCCTTGAAGTCCCGCATGTCCTTCCGAAGCGCCTCGGCGAGCTCCCGCTTGTTCTTCCCCTGCTTCACATTGGTTCCTGAAAGCCGCTTCACGTAATGCTGGTCGAACACCGCCGGCATTGGCTGGATGCCCTTGAGAAATCCGGCAATCGGCTCGACATGCTCATGCTTGTCGAGAACCCCGCAATGGAGACATGACTCGTAGGCATTGTCGGGCACCGGGTCCCAGGCGCCGAAGACCAGGTCGTCCAGGGTGGCGAGCGGGACAAAATCCCTGATCAGCGGAGTGCGGGCATCGGTACGCTTCCCCAGGCGAATGGTTCCCATCTGGGTGAGCGACCCGACCGGCTTGCCCTTGCCGCGACGAGTCAGCTCGACGCCCGCGATGAATGTTGAGGCAACCGCGCCGAGACCGACGCAGAGAACTCCGAGTTTGCCGTTAGCCGGCTTGACCTGACGGGTGGTGGACTTCGCCACTGCTAGCGTCCTTTCACGAGGGGATCCAGCGCAGATTCACTCTCGTTCCGCGCGGCGGGCGCCTGCGCGCCGTTAGTGACCTGATAGACATACACAAAACGCTGCACGACGGTGACGAGGGAGGCCAGCGCGAGGAGGGCCACGATCCCCTCCAGCACCAGCGCGTGGGGTCCGGCTCCAATCAGCACCGACGCAAGGCCGAGCCCCACGATGCGTTCGGCACGCTGGGCGATGCCGACCTTGCAGTCAAGTCCGAGCCCTTCGGCTCTCGCGCGTGCGTAGGAAACCAGGAGGGAAGCAAGGATGGCCACCATCGAGATGACGACGGCCGGAACGCGCCAGGCGACGTCTGGCCCGAGAAGAAAAAATGTCGCGATGCCGATGAAGGTGGCGCCGTCTCCGACGCGATCGAGCGTGGAATCGTAGAAGGCGCCGAATCTGGTGACCTGGCCGCTGCCTCGCGCCACCTGGCCATCCAGGGTGTCGACCACTCCACTCAGAAGCAGGAGCGCCCCGCCGGCACGAATCCACCCCAGTCCATACGCGACTGCGGACAGCAGCACCAGCGAAGTGCCGACGGTCGTGATCGTGTTCGGTTTGACGCCGGTCCGAAGCAGCCGATCGACGATGGGCCGAATCACGATATAGAACGCGCGTTCCAGCGGTGCCAGCAATTTCACGTGATCCAGATTCTCCCGGCCTGACGGGCTCTTTGCTGCCCGGCTTTGAGCCGCGAAAGAATAACCGCCAGAATGGGTTAGGGCAACACGGGGCACAGCTGGTTGATGCATTTTCTCGCTGAAAAAAGTGTGGTCGCTCTCAAGCACGGGAGAACTTATTCCGACCAGCGTGCCTGAGCGTGACTTCGACTGGAAGTGAGGAAATCGAAATGCAGATGGTGGCATGAAATCGGGTGAGCAGCCTTCCAGAGACCGCCGCTCTTCAGTCAGCCGGATAGAGGAGGAATTCCTGGCGACGCTCGAGATAACGCGCGCGAGGTGCCTCCCATTCCGCAATAATCCCGGCAGGAGATCGACCATCGGTCAGAGACTTTCGAAGCCCGGGCCCCCCCGCCAGTCGATCGAACTGCGCTGGAATCCAATGGAACTTTCCGGGATGTGTCTTCAGGATGATGCTGAGAAGGGTCACCGCCGTGATCGTCGGATCATACGAGGCACGGTCAGTCACTGTGAGGCGGATACCTGCGACGGACGAATCCGCGTACTTGCCGTCTCCCGGCGCCCTCGGCGTGAAGCGCACCGCCGCAAAGGCAACCCCCGGGATTCCAGCAGCATGGGCGGCCGCCAGCACTGCGGCAGTATCCAGCCATGGCGCGCCGATCTGTTCGAATGGAGCATCGCTCCCCCGCCCGACCGAAAGGTTCGTCCCTTCGAAGAGACAAATTCCCGGATAATGAAACAGGCTCTCCATGGTTGGAAGGTTCGGACTGGGTTTGACAAATGGCAACCCGACATCATCGAGCGCCTGCGAACGTTTCCATCCAGCCACCGGTACGACGCCTAGTACAACATCGATTCCCAGATCGTGACGGGCCAGCCGTGCCTGCTCCCCGAGCGTCAGCCCGTGCCGCATCGGCACGGCCAGCATGCCGATGAATGATCGGTATGCCGTATCCAGGACGTTCCCCTGGACGGCTCCCCCGATCGGATCGGGGCGATCAAGGACCAGGACTGGAATCTGGTGGCGACCGGCGGCGCGCATGACCTCAACGGTGGTGCTGAGATAGGTGTAGTATCGCGCGCCCACGTCCGGAAGATCGATCAGGAGGATTTCGATGCCCCGAAGCATGCTGTCGGTGGGGGAGGATGTTCGGCCGTAAAGACTGTAGATTGGTAAGCCGGTTGCCGAATCACGAGCAGAGGCGATGGATTCTCCGGGGGCGGCGGTTCCCCGGAATCCGTGCTCCGGGCTGAACAATGCCACGACGTTGACCCCTGCCGCGCGAAGACGCTCCGTCGCCGGCACTCCCCTGGCATCTACGCCGCCCTGGTTGGTCACCAGTCCAACCCGGCGTCCCTGCACCAGGTGCAAACTGTCCTCGATCAGCACCTCGAGTCCCGGGCGCACGGAAATTACTGGCGCTAAAGGTGCAGAGCGGCCGGAACAGGCGAACCCCCAGCTCATGAATCCTACAATCGCGAGTGTGCGGTGCATCGAACTCTCTTGATCCTTGGCTCGTTGTTATCGGCGGCTTGTGCCGTTCACGTTCCGGCGGCCGCACCGCTTCCGGCCCTGCCTCCAATCGAGCTGATGGCTGCCCCGGATATTACCTGGCCGGCCCCGGTGCTTTCACCAACGGTAAACCTGCGGCTCCTGCTCGCCAGCCTGAGTCTCCGAGATAAGGTAGCCCAGGTCGTGATGCCGTGGATTCCCGGAAACTATTCCGCCTTTGACGACTCGACGTTCAGCGTCGTGGAACGCTGGGTGGACTCGCTTCACGTGGGCGGCATCATCGTGTCCATTGGGTCGCCGATGGATATCGCCGGAAAACTGAATCGCCTGCAGCGCCTGGCACCGCTTCCCCTGCTGGTAGCATCCGACCTTGAAGCGGGCACCGCGTTCAGACTGAATGGCGGGACCGCGTTTCCAACGAATATGGGTGTGGGCGCAACCGGAAGCGAACTCGACGCCTATGAGATGGGGCGCATTACGGCGCTCGAAGGAAGAGCGATCGGTGTACACCTGGACTTCGCGCCCGTCGCCGATGTCAACAACAACCCCGCGAATCCGATCATCAATACCCGTTCATTCGGGGAAGACCCGGCGCGAGTCGCCCGCCTGGTAGCGGCGCAGGTCAAAGGTCTCCAGGAACACGGCATGCTGGCGACGGCCAAGCATTTTCCCGGACATGGAGACACCGGCACGGATTCACATATTTCACTCCCGGTAATTCGGGCCGACTGGGCCCGGCTGGACTCGCTCGAGCTGGTGCCTTTCAGGGCCGCCATCAGAGCCGGCGTCACGGCAGTTATGTCGGCCCATATCGCTCTTCCCACGATCGACCCGGGACAGAATCGCCCCGCGACGGTCGCACCCAACATCCTGACCGGCATCCTCCGAGACTCGCTTCACTTCCAGGGACTTATCGTAACCGACGCCCTTGGGATGGGTGCCATGGTCAGCAGCTACGGTGGCGGAGAGGCCGCAGTGCTCGCGTTTCTCGCGGGAGCGGATCTTCTCCTGCAGCCCGCCGACCCCGCCGAGGCCATCAATGCGATGGTTACGGCAGTCGAATCCGACCGAATTACACTGAGCCGTCTCGATGCGTCGGTCCTGAAGCTGCTCGAGCTCAAGCGGGACATGGCACTGTTTGGAAACCGCCTCGTCTCTCTGGACCGGGTCCAGGCGGTGGTCGGCTCCGCCCGCTTCGATGAGATTGCCAGAGATGTCACCGAGCGCTCGATCGTACTGGTGAAGGACAGCGCCGGAACCGTGGATTCACTGCGGGCGCGCGCTCGTCCTGTCACACTCGTTGCATATGGAGATGATGTGGGCAATGTGCTGGCGGCAGATCTCCGAAACCGGGGATACCGCGTTGCCACTTTTCGGCTCTATCCATCAAGCGGCCCGGCAAGCTACGACTCGGCTCGCGTCATGCTGCGGCAGAATACAATCAGCCTCTTTGTTACCGCCGTCCGGGCGACGGCCTGGAGCGGGAACATCGGACTACCCAGTGCTTTCTCCTCCCTGATGGACAGCACGGCCCGTGAGCGACGGACTGTCATGATATCCTTTGGATCTCCATACCTTATTGCCGCGACTCCCGGCATTGGATCATACCTTCTTGGGTGGCAATCCAAACCGATCAGCGAGCGCGCCATGGGGGCAGCGCTGGCGGGCGCGGCTCCAATCACCGGCACGCTTCCAATCACGATTCCAATGGGTGGCCCACTCGGCTATGGCATCCGGAGGGAATCTCCTCGTCCACCGACGGTCTCCCGGCACTGAGGAGACTGCTTACCGCAAGAACCCTTGCGTAATTCTGCGGACTTTGCGCCTTTGCGGTAAGGTTCTTCCCCCGAGACCTGCAATGAGAGGAATCCCTTTGTCGAGGTCGAACGTCTCCATCAACTGGACGGTTCTTGCTGCGACGTTGTCTATCTCAAGCGCCTGCCGTGCACAGACGCCGATCAAGCCATCCATTGATCCGGCGCGGCTTCCATCCACGATCCTTACCTTCCCCCGCACCGCCCACATTCTCGACTCGGCTATCGCGTCCGGCGCTGCCCCGGGGGCGGTGCTTGGCGTCAGCATTCACGGCACGTGGTACATCCACGGCACCGGCCGCCTGGGTATCGACGACCCAACGGTGCCTGACAGTACCACGGTCTACGATCTCGCGTCGCTGACCAAAGTCATTGGGCTTACGTCAGCAATGATGATCGCCGTGGATTCCGGACTGATCAATCTTGATGCGCCCATGCAGAGCTACCTGCCTTTGTTTCGCGGGAAAAACAAGGATCGCGTCACGGTCCGGATGCTCATGGTGCATGCCAGCGGGCTGCCGGCCTGGCGGCCCCTCTACAAAGAGACGACCACGCGTCTCAGTGCAATGGCGCTCGCTGACACGACCGACCTCGACACGCTTCCGGGCACACGGTACGTCTATTCGGACCTGGGTGCCATCGTGCTGACGCAAGCCGTTGAAGCGGCTTTTCATCAGCGGATTGACTCGGTCCTCGCGGCGCGCGTATTCGGGCCGCTGGGCATGAAGTCGACTCGCTATCTACCCCCAGCTGACTGGCTCCCGCGCATCGCGCCGACCGAGAATGAGCCCTGGCGCGGACGCATTCTTCGTGGTGAGGTCCACGATGAAAACGCCGCGAGGATGGACGGCGTCTCGGGGCATGCCGGCCTGTTCAGCACCGTGCCCGATCTCCTCACGTTTGGCGACTGGCTGCTTCGGTGCCAGGGAAATCCGGCTCGAGTCGCCCGGGCACGAGGAGAGATCGTGAGGGACTCGCTCAAACCCGACGCGCCATCCTGCGGATGGGATATCTGGCGACGCCAGAATATTCCGGTCGGGTCCAGCCGGGCGATCGGGTGGGACACACCTTCGGCAGGAAGTAGTTCGGGCGCTCTTCTGTCGCCGGAGAGCATTGGGCACACGGGTTTCACGGGTACTTCAATCTGGATCGATCCGACCCGGGGCCTGGTCATCGTTCTGCTCACTAACCGGGTTCATCCCACCCGGCAGAACAACCGCATGGGAGCCGTTCGCCGGGCTATAGCAGATGCGGTGGTGCGGGAACTGGACCGGCCACAAGCGGGTTACCGCTGACAGGACCGGCGCGCCACGAAATTGTTGACGCCGCTCGTCTTACCGGGTACTTTTCATGTTGAATCTCACCCCGACAGCGCATCGCCAAGGTTAGGCGATGGAAGGAGTTAGCGTCATGAGCAATACCGAGCAGCAGGCGGCGACCGGCGGGGTCACGCTTCAGCTTACCGATAAGGCGGCCCAGGAAGTATCCAAGTTCATCGCCGCCGAGCAGGTGCCGGCGGACAGCGCGGGCCTCAGGGTCAGCGTGCTGCCGGGCGGGTGCTCCGGATTCAAATACAGCCTGAACATTGAAGAGCGAGCCCTGGAAGATGACATGGTCCTCGAAGTGAACAGCGTCCGGGTATTTGTTGACGGGTTCAGTGCGCAATACCTGAACGGGATTACCATCGATTACACCTCGTCCATGCAGGGTTCCGGATTCACCTTCAGCAATCCGAACGCGACCGGCGGATGTGGATGCGGCAGCAGCTTTACCGCGTGAACGTCAGGCACAGGCATTCCAGGGCTCACGGAGAGATCCGTGAGCTTTTTGTTTTTAGACATTTCGGTGCTCAGCGAAAATGATGATTAGATGATATGAGTGAGCCATGGGCCGACCAAATCATCCATTCATCCCGTTATCCATTCATCCAATAAGCATGAATCCCATCGCCTGCCAATGAGCTCAATAGATCTCCTGATCGTCGGCGTCTACCTCACGCTCTCCATCGGGATCGGGCTCTGGGTCTCCCGCCACCAGGAAACAGCTGGAGACTATTTCCTCGGCTCCCGGGATCTCCCGCCGCTCGCGATCCTGCTGTCGATCGTTGCCACCGAGACCTCCGCGCTCACCGTCATATCCGTGCCCGGCATTGGCGCGCGTGGCGATCTCACCTTCCTGCAGCTCTCGTTCGGATACCTGATTGGTCGCATCGGTGTGGCTGCCTGGCTTCTGCCAGGATACTTCAAGGGCAACCAGGAAACCGCCTATGCCCGGCTGGAATCGCGCTTTGGAATCGGGACTCGCCGACTGACCTCATGCGTGTTCCTGGTGACGCGCGCGCTCGGCGATGCGGTGCGGGTGTTCGCCAGCGCGATCCCGATGGCACTGGTGACGGGATGGAGCGTGCCGACCTCGATTCTCGCGGTCGGTGTGATCACCATGATCTATACCTGGTTCGGCGGGTTCAAGGCAGTCGTGTGGACGGACGTCATGCAGCTGACAGTCTATGTGACCGGCGGGATTGGCGCCCTCTTCATTGCGTGGCACCTGGCAGGCGGCGCGAGTGAGGCCTTATCGATTGCCTCGCGAGCCGGCAAGCTCAGGCTGATTGATCCAAGCGTTAACTTCACCACGACATACACGCTCCTCGGCGGACTGATCGGGGGAGCGCTGCTCTCAGCAGCCTCTCACGGCACCGATCACCTGATCGTGCAGCGACTTCTCGCCTCCCGATCGCTCAAGGCCGCTCGCGTGGCACTGGTAGGATCGGGCGTCTTTGTCATTCTCCAGTTTCTCCTCTTTCTGCTGGTCGGCTCAGCCATCGCAGCGGCCGGTCTCGCTCCGGAGAGCATGCCGGCCGACCAGATCTTTCCGCGTTTTGTCGTTGACCATCTACCCATGGGGCTGGCCGGGCTGGTGATTGCGGGCATTCTCGCCGCCGCCATGGGGACACACAGTTCGGCGATTAATTCCATGGCGTCATCGGTCACCTACGACCTCTATGCGGGGTGGACCGGACGCACCGAGCCGCGGCATCTCCTCAAGGTAGGAAGAATCGCCTCGGCCGTCTGGGGTGTGATCCTCATGGGAGGTGCCCTCTTTTTTCACCTGTACACGAGCCACAACGATACGCCGGTCGTGGTCCTGGCCCTTTCGATTGCCTCGGTTACCTACGGCGGTCTTCTCGGAACCTATGTTCTTGCGGCCAAGTTTCCCCGGGTGACGGGACGGGACGTCATCACGGCCATCCTGCTGACCCTCACGATCATGCTGGTCGTGATTTTTTCCAGGCGGCTGATGACATTCGATGGACTTGCGTGGTTGGCGCCGCTAAGCCGGCTGGCGTGGCCATGGTATGTTCCCCTGGGAACTCTGCTCACAATATTGATCGGCTCATTTGCCAGCCAGGTACGTCCCGCTCCACCAGCGTTGAGGAATTCGTGAAACGGATCGTCGTAGGGGTAGATGCCGGCGGCACCAAGACCGCCGCCATCGTGGGAGATGGCCACACCATCCTGGGCCGCGCCGACGGGCCAGCCGGAGTGATCCGGCCCGGGCGGGCACTCGTGGCCGCAAGTGCGATTGCCGACACCATTCGGCGTGCGCTTTCCGCCAGTAATCAGCTTCAGGCGGATGTACTGGTAGTTGGTGCGGCGGGTGCGGGAAGGGCCGCTGAGCGCGAAGAGCTGGAACGAGCGCTTCGATCCGAGCACATTGCCGCGCGGGTGCGGGTGACGACCGATATCGAAATCGCGCTGTCCGCGGCATTCGGACGGGGACCGGGTATCGTGATCAGCGCGGGTACCGGGAGCATCGCGATCGCTCGCACCGCCTCCGGCGAGCTCCATCGGAGCGGGGGCTATGGCTGGCAGATGGGCGATGAGGGTAGCGGGTACGCCATTGGGCGAGCGGCGCTGAGTGCGCTGAGCCGGGCGGCAGACGGGCGAGGCCCCCTGACCAATCTCACCCCACGGATCATCACCGCCCTTCGGGTAGCGGACTTCGACGGGCTGATCACCTGGGCCGTCACGGCCACCCCTTCAGAGGTCTCCGCCCTTTCACCTGTCGTGCTCGATGTCGCCGCGGAATCCGACGTCGTCGCCCAGGGCATCACTGACTATGCCGCGAGAGAGCTGAGCCAGCTGGTGCTGAGCCTGTTGCGGCATTTCGGACCGGATGAGATAGTGCAGGTCGCCCTCGCCGGCGGTATTCTCACACCGGAGCGTCCGCTCCGCACCATGGTGCTCAGCCGCTTAACCGAAGAGCAACGGCTCTCAGTTATCAGGTTCTCGATCGAGGCAGCGCTGGGTGCGCTTCATCTCGCGGAAAAGCTGAGCGAAGAGCCCGGGTAGACCGGTGATTCGCCAGCACTGAAACAAAAAACTCTCCCGGATATCGGGAGAGTTTTTTTCAATCGCGCACGCCGGGAAACTTCTATGCCACGCGGCGGGCATCGTCCTTCTGCCGAAGCCGGCTATGCCGGACGCCGTACAGGAAGTAGATCACCAGGCCGATGGCCAGCCAGACCCCAAACCTGATCCAGGTAATTTTAGGCAGCTGAATCATCAGATAGATACAGGCAACAATCGAGATCAGCGGGGTCAGCGGGACCCACGGCACCCGGAATGGGCGAGGCCGATCGGGATCCTGCCGGCGGAGAAAGATCACGCCGAGTGAAACCAGCACAAACGCGAACAGGGTACCGATGTTGGTCAGATCTACTACTTCCGCAATGTTGGCAAAGGCAGCGAAGCCGGCCACAAAAAGCCCGGTCAGCACCGTCCCTACCCACGGTGTCTTGTACTTGGGGTGAACCTTGGCCATGAAGGGAGGCAGCAAGCCATCGCGCGACATCGAGAAGAAGATGCGCGGCTGTCCCAGCTGGAACACGAGGAGCACGCTTCCCATGGCAATGACCGCGCCCAGGGCAATGATGAATCGTGAAATGGCGAGGAGCTTGGGCGGTCCTTCCGCGAACATGAGGGCCGTGATCATCGGCTCAGCCGTGCCAAGATTCTGCCAGGGCGCCATGCCGGTCATGACTGCGGAAAGGGCGATATAGAGAACCGTACAGATCACCAGGCTCATGATGATCCCGAACGGCATGTCTTTGGCCGGATTGTTGGCCTCCTCCGCGGCGGTCGACACGGCGTCAAATCCGATGTAGCTGAAAAAGATGATCGCCGCCGCAGCGCTCACGCCGGCAAACCCATTCGGGGCAAAACCGCCGGTCGCCGGGTTATGCCAGTTGATGGGCTTGATGAGAAAGATACCCACCGCAATGAAGAACAGGATGATACCGATCTTGAGCACTACCATGGCATTGTTCGAATTTGCCGACTCGCGCACGCCGATCACCAGGATGACGGTGATCGCAAGCACCACCAGCATGGCCGGCAGATTGATGATGATCGGAATACCAAAGAGATGCGGCGCGCTGGCGGAGGCGTTTGCCAGATATACGCTGAGCGCATCGGTTGCACCTGCCTTCACAGCGTCTACAGCCATCGAAGCGGATCGGTAATCGGTGGCCAGCCAGGCGGGCAGCGAAAGCCCGAAGTGGCTCAACAACTCGCGGAAGTGCCCCGACCATCCGATCGCCACACCGATATTTCCGACCGCATACTCGACTATCAGGTCCCACCCGATGATCCAGGCGACGAATTCACCGAGGGATGCATACGCGTAGGTATACGCTGAACCGGAGATCGGCACCATCGCCGCGAATTCGGCGTAGCAGAGTGCCGCGAATCCGCAGGCAACGGCAGTGAGGACGAAAGACAGGATGATGGCCGGCCCCGCGCCGGGGCGAAGCGGATCGCCGACGATTGCCGTGCCGGTCGTGGCGAAAATCCCGGCGCCGATCGTCGCTCCCACGCCGAGCGCAGTGAGGTGCCATTTCGTCAGGGTGCGTTTGAGACCACCCCGCTCCGCGATATCGTTTTCGCAGTCCTGGACCGATTTCCTGAGAAAGAGCTGGTTCATATGACCGGGTTTCAAGTAATCACTGAGCGGTGAGCAGAAAAGGTAAGCGGTGAGCAGTGAGCGGGAAGAAGAGAGGAGCAGTTTGCCGAAACTCTGGCCGTGACTCCCGCTGACCTCTTACCGCTTACCCCTCACGCTTTCGTATCAGGCCTGAGCGCCTTCAATCCGCATGGCATAGAACGACCGCCACACGAAGACCATCGACACCACAAAGAAAATGGCAGCCAGGATGTGCGTCAGGGTCGCGCCCTTTTCACTCGTGAGGTACACCCCCAGTTCGACGGCCAGGAGACCGAACAACGTGGTAAACTTGATGACCGGGTTCATCGCGACCGAGGAGGTATCTTTGAACGGATCGCCGACGGTATCTCCGACGACAGATGCGTCATGGAGCGGCGTGCCTTTCATCTTAAGCTCGGTCTCCACGATCTTTTTGGCGTTGTCCCACGCGCCGCCGGCGTTCGCCATGAAGATGGCCTGGTACAGGCCGAACATCGCGATCGAGATCAGGTATCCGATAAAGAAGAACGGCTCGATGAAGGCGAACGCCAGCGTGGCGAAGAAGACGCCCAGGAAGATGTTCCACATACCTTTCTGCGCGTACAGCGTGCAGATCTCGACGACCTTGCGGCTGTCTTCGATGGATGCCTTGGTCGAGCCTTCCAGCTTGATGTTGGCCTTGATGAAATCTACCGCGCGATACGCGCCCGTGGTCACGGCTTGGATAGATGCACCAGTGAACCAGTAGATCACGGCGCCGCCGGTGATGAGCCCGAGCAGGAATGGCGGGTGCAGAATGGAGAGATTTTCCATCCCCGAGGTCAGGCCATGGGTGAGCGCCATGATGATCGAGAAGATCATCGTGGTGGCTCCGACCACCGCTGTACCAATGAGTACCGGCTTCGCGGTCGCCTTGAAGGTGTTCCCTGCCCCGTCATTCTCTTCCAGCAATTCTTTTGCGATGACGAAGTTCACGTCAAATCCGAAGTCACGCTTGACGTCCGCCTTGAGGGTGGGAATCTCCTCAATCTGCGACAGTTCGTATACCGACTGCGCGTTGTCAGTTACCGGGCCGTAGGAGTCGACCGCGATCGTGACCGGGCCCATGCCCAGGAAACCAAAGGCGACAAGGCCAAAAGCGAAGATGGCCGGCGCCTTCATGAGCCCCGGGTCGCTCAACCCCATGGTGCTCACACCGTAGGCGGCGGCCATCAGCGCCATGATCGTGATGCCGAGCCAGTAGCCAGAGAAATTGCCGGCCACGAGTCCCGAAAGAATGTTGAGCGACGCGCCGCCTTCGCGCGAGGAGGTCACGACTTCACGCACGTGAGCGGAGTGCGTCGAGGTAAAGATCTTGACGAACTCGGGAATGATGGCGCCCGCCAGTGTGCCGCAGGTGATCACCAGAGAGAGCTGCCACCAGAGACTGGTGTTTCCGGCGAGATCGGGAATGATCATCTTGGAGACGACGAACGTCAGCGCAACCGAGAGCAGGGAGGTGAGCCACACCAGCGAGGTGAGCGGAACCTCGAAGTTGAACTTGACCGCATCCTTGAACTTGCCGGTCGCGATCGCGT
>JBDTQP010000069.1:0-13826 GCA_039932125.1 Gemmatimonadota bacterium | reverse complement strand
CTCTTCCGGAAGTGAACAACGAGCCGATTCCTCTGGCCACTTCGGTCTCGTGCTGCCCTGGATTTGTCACTTCTTCTCGCGGGCATAACGTCGTAGCCGGCGAAGCATTTTTCTGTCCAGCGTCACCAGGTCTTCACCCTTCGGTGTCTCCAGGACTTTCATTGTATTCTCGAAACGCGGATCCGTCATGATGCGGCGGAAGGGTCCCGGCCCAAGCGATCCTTCTCCGATCAGCTCGTGCCGGTCCCGGCACGAGTGAAATGGCGTTTTCGAGTCATTCAGATGAAAGCACTGCAGATGCTCGAGGCCGATCGTAGCGTCCCACTCCTCCCAGGTTTCGTCATAGTGGCTGACGAGATCATATCCTGCGGAGAAGAGATGACAGGTGTCGGCGCAGAATCCCACCCGGTCGCGAAGCGACGCTGGAATCAGCGCACGAAGCTCGGCCAGCTCACCAAAGGTTCCACCCAGCGCGGTCCCGCAGCCGGCCGTTGTCTCAATCAGCACCCTGACCTGGCCGACTGTTTCCAGACACCGGGTGTAGGCTTCTGCATTACGTCGAAGGCCTGGTTCCCGCTCATCGATATAGTTGCCCGGGTGCGACACCACCGCCTCGATTCCGAGGGCAAAACAGCGCTCCAGTTCAGCCACGAAAGACCTTACGGAGCGCTCGTTTAGCACCGCGTCGGGAGAGGCGAGGTTTATAAGGTACGAATCGTGCGCCACTACCCCCCGTAAACGACTGGTTTTCAGCTGTTCCCGATACGCTTCACATACCACCTGACTGATCTCTGGCTCGCGCCATTGATTCGGCGTCTTGGTGAAGACCTGAATCGCGGTCGCCCCGATCGCGACGCCCCGGCCCGGGGCGTTCTGAACTCCGTCCTGGGTAGAGACGTGCGCGCCGAGGCGTTCGTTTGTCTGTTTTTGCCCTGCATTCATGACGAGAAATGAAGCGGGTGTGCCGTGCCCCGGATCTGGCACACGGAAAGGAGGAGAATCATCGCCGTCCAGGCCGAGTTGTCGCTTGACAGCGGTGTGCGAATGCGTACGTTCCCCCGGCCTTTACCCAGGCTTTGCCCGTGACCGATTACTCCAGGCCTCGCGTACTCCTCCTTGGCGATCCAGCTGCTCGCCCGGAGGGGATTGAGCGCGCCCTGGTACGCGGGGGGTTCCAGGTCACCGAGGCCGATCATCTGGCCACGGCGCGCCCGAGCGGCCCGGTCCCCGATTTCATACTGATCACTTCGCCGGCTGTGAATGCTGCTCTGACCGAAGAGCTGGAACGGCTCGGCGGAAAGCACTGGCATGGAGTGCCCTCGATGGTTCTGCTCAGTGCCGGCGATACCGATGCCGCCACCAGGGTATTGAGCCAGGGCGCGTCCGATGTCATGATTGCGCCCTTTCACCTGCCGGAAATCATCGCTCGCGCGCATGCCAGAATCCGGGGCCGCACCGACGTCGTTGGAATGCGCCAGTCGTCCGAACAGCAGGAACTCCTCTTCGACATTTTCCAGGAAGCCTCCGGTGCGCTTCGGCCGGACGAAATCGTGCAGACCCTGGTTCGCCGCGTCGGAGAAGCGCTGGACCTGGCACGCTGTTCGTTCGTCCTTACGCCTCCCGGTGAGCAGATGGGCCGGGTGATGGCGGTGTTCGAGAATCCCACCGTTCGCGACATTCAGGTGGATCTCAGTCGATATCCGGAAATCATCGAAGCTGTCCGGACGGAAAAGCCGGTGTTCATTCCCGATGTCCAGGAACATCCACTCTTCCGGGGTGTTCGCGAGCGCTGGTCGGAGCAGCAGCTGCAGCCGGACGTTCGAAGCGTCGTAGCATTACCCGTCAATCTTCATGGCCGCACCTCTGGCGTATTCCTCCTTCGCACCGGGGCCAACGATGCGATTCTTTCGGAGCAGCAGCTGGACTTCGCGGGCACCCTGAGCAAAGCGGCAAGCCGCCTGCTGGAAACTGAAGAGCGTCGCGCCGGAATCTACCGGCGGCAGATGCAGGCCGGGGCCACCGATCCCCTTACCGGGTGTGGAAGCCTCGATGCGCTCGACCTCCGCATCCGCGAGGAGTTTGAGAGAGCCCGCCGCTACGCGCTCAGCTTCAGCCTCATTCTTCTCGATGTTGACGCGCTCCGCACGCTCAACGAACGGTTCGGCACCAACACCGGCGACAAGGTCCTGGTTGAAATGGGAACTATTCTCCAGCGGGAACTGCGCGCGCCGGATTTCGTCTCCCGATATGGCGGGGACGAGTTTGCCTTGATTCTCCCGGAGACCGACCTCGACGGCGCCCGTCGTTCCGTGGGACGGGTTCGCACCAGAATCTCAGCCCATCCCTTCCCCGATCTCAACCCGGATGATCGTCCCCGGATATCTGCGGGCATCGTCTCTTTCCCCCATCCTTCCGCGCTCCAGACCGAAGACCTTTTTGCGCTGGTGGAAGCTGCCTTGCTTCGAGGGAAGGCGCAGACGGAAGAGCGCATCGGGACCGCGGAATCCGTTGCCGCCTGAGAATGCCCAGTGACAGGTGACACCGGCTTCTCACTCTCACTTGCCACTTCTCACGGTTACCTGCGGCGTCGCAGCCAGTCCGCCGGGTCCAGCGCAATTCCGTTCTCACCTCTAATCTCGAAGTACAAATGTGGCCCCTCGTCGGCGGTTGCTTCGCCCACGGTCGCTATCACCTGGCCACGCGTGATCGCCGCTCCGACCGCCACCCGCGTCTCGCCCAGGTGCATGTATAGCGACCGATATCCGTTGCCGTGCTGTACGACAAGAGTGAGCCCATAGGTACTGAGGCGCTGGATGTATTCGACGGTGCCCGCCTCGACCGATTTGACCGGTGTTCCTGGCGCGGATGAAATGCCGATGCCATTGCGGCGAATGATCCCGCCGCTCGGCAGGGTCGCCCGGCCGAAGGGATAGAGGATGGTGCCGTCTACCGGCCAGTCGAGCTTGCCAATATCGGCCGTCGTCAGCGATGCCGTCGCGGGCTCGGTTCGATTGGCCCCGCCGGCACGACGGTTCCTTTCCAGGGTCGCGAGCAGGTCATTCAGGCGGGACTCGTCACGCTCGAGATCGCTCAACCGCTGCTCGGTCGTCCGGGCGCTTCGGCGAGCCTGGCGCAGACGCTGGGTCCGTTCACCGGCCAGAACGCCATAGCGCTGCAGCTCGATTTCCCGCTCTTCGCGGCGCCGACTGAATTCTCCCTGGACCTGGACGACCTCCTGCCGCTGGCGCTGCACCCGGTTTCTCAGATCTTCCACTTCGCGAAGCAGCGCGCGGTCCTGCCGGCTGGTGAGGTAGAGATACTTATAACGACTGAGCAGATCCCCGAACGATTCAGCCGCCAGCAGGACCTGGAAATCGTGAAGCGGACCGCGCTTGTATATGTCGACCAGCCGGCGAGAGACCACCGCTCTTTTCTCGGCCAGGTTGTCCTCCGCCAGTGCCAGGTTCGCGCTCACCTGGTCCACCTGGGTGTTCAGCCCGCCAATCTGGGTCTCCAGCTCATTCACGATCCGGTTCGTGGTCTCCCGCTGCCGCTCGATGTTGCTCAGCTCCTGGTCCAGCGTGTGGACCTGGCTCTGGATCCGCTGCCGATCCTGCTGCAGGTGTTCCCGTTCCTGCCGGATTGACTCGATTCTTCGCCGGCTTTCTTCCAGTTGGGTGTTGACGTTGTTCTGCGCACGTGCCGCGCTGGTGACCGCCAGAAGAATGAGGAGGGAAATGAAGCAGGGCCGTACCGCAGCAGGGCGGCGACGCGGGGCGGGAGACTGTGCCCCACCGCCACGCCGCGCCCCCGGGTCAGACATTGCGCAGATGTCGTCCGACACTGATCAGGCTCGCGCCCAGGCCGAGCAGCACGCCGAAGAACCCAATCATGACAAGCTGGAAGGGCCGGAAAAATACGAGGCCGGTGAAGGTGCTGTTCTCCTGTCCGCGGAACAACAGATAGCCCAGATAGCACAGCAGGATGGCCAGGGCGCCACCCAGGAGTCCCTTGAGCGCGCCCTCGAGGAGGAAAGGCCCGCGGATGAACCAGTCTCCTGCCCCGACCAGGCGCATGATGCTGATCTCTCGGGCCCGCTGAAGCACGGTCATCCGGATCGTCGTTCCAATGATGACGACCGCGACCACGGCAAACGCGAGGCCGATGACGGCTACCACGAGACCGGCAACGTTCCGGACACGATCGAGTCGCTCGATCCAGTCTCGACCGTACCTCACGTCTTCCACGAACTGATAGGCCTTGAGTCGCTCGGCGACGGCCTGCACATGCTCCGCGTCGCGGAACCCTTCCTTCAATCCGATCTCGAGCGATGCCGGGAGGGGATTCACCTGGAGATCCCGATAGATGTCCCTGAACTCCACGAGGCTGGTTCGCGCGCGCTCGAGCGCCTGGTCGGCGCTCACGTAGTCGACGCTCTGCACTTCGGGGAACGCCGCGATGTCTTCTGATGCCGTTGCCAGCGCTTCGGCCGGCGTTCCCCGGAGGAGGTAGGCGACTACTTCGACTCGCTCTTCGACCGTGCGAAGCGCCTGCCGCAGGTTGATCGCAACCAGTCCGAACAATCCAACGACGAAGAGGGAGAACGCGATCGTGGTGACGGAAAGCGAGGAGAGAAGGGGAGCCCGCCGGAAGGAGAGCAGAGCTTCGCGGGTCACCAGTCTCATTGCGGCTCCGCACTGCGGCCATCATCCTGGCCGCTGTCATACACGATCCCGCCCTCCCGAAGCTCGACGGTGCGGTAGGACGTCTGGCGGACCAGGTCGAGGTCGTGCGTCGCCATCACGACGCAGGTCCCTCCGGCATTGATGTCACGCAGGAGCTGAAAGACGCCGCGCGTGGCCCGCTCATCGAGATTGCCGGTTGGCTCATCGGCGAGAAAGATGGCCGGGTCGTTGACCAGCGCCCGCGCGATCGCGACCCGCTGCTGCTCGCCGCCGGAGAGCTCGGTAGGCCGGGCGGATGCTTTCCCCGCGAGTCCCACCTGGGTGAGCACCCGTTGCACACGGCCGGGAATGAGATCACGCCGGGCACCGGTAACCTCGAGCGCAAAGGCGACGTTTTCCTCCGCGGTCCTGTCTTCCAGCAGTCGAAAATCCTGGAACACAATTCCCAGCCGCCGCCGAAGTTTCGGTACTTCCTTCTTGTGCAGTCCGGCAATGGAAAAACCGGACACCTGCACGTCGCCCGCGGAGGGACGCTGCTCGGCATACATCAGTCTGAGCATGGTGGATTTTCCCGCACCGGAATGCCCGGTGAGAAAAACAAACTCACCCTTGGCGACATGCAGGGTGGCATCCTTGAGCGCGAATCCGCCCTTTGGATAGGACTTGAACACGTGAGAGAATTGGATCACAACCTGAAGATAGTCAGGCGAATCACGCGGTGAAACCGGCGGACGGCGAGCGGTCGTGCAGTGAGCGGGGCGTTCGGCCTGGCCTAGCTGAGAGCCTGCTCCAGGTCTGCGATGATATCGTCTGCGTCCTCGATGCCGCATGAGAGCCGTACAAAGCCATCGGGCACGCCGAATCTGGCACGCTCATCAGCGGTGAAATGGCTGTGCGAGGTAAGCCGCGGTTCGGAGATGAGACTCTCCACGCCGGCAAGACTTGGCGCATGGGTGATGACACGAAGCTTCTTCAGGAACTTCTCTGTTGCCCGCACGCCGCCTTTGATCTCGAGCCCCATCATGCCGCCGTAGCCATCGAGCAGCCGGCTCGCGAGCTCGTGATCCGGATGGGAGACGAGTCCCGGGTAGCTCACCTTCGTGACGGATGGATGTTTTTCCGCCCACCCCGCGATCGCCATTCCATTCCTGGAATGCCGCTCCATGCGAAGGCTCAGCGTGCGAATGCCGCGATTGATCAGCCATGCGCTGTTCGGATCGAGGGACTGCCCCCAGAGCCGCATCAACCGGGTAACTTCTTCGATCACCGACGTCGTGCCCGCCACCGCGCCCGCGATCACGTCGGTATGGCCATTCAGATACTTGGTCGCGCTGGTAATGACCACATCGGCCCCATGCTCCAGGGGACGGAAGTTGATCGGGCTGGCAAACGTTGAATCCACGAGGAGAGCCAGCCCATACTCGCGGGCCAGCTGTGCCATGGGGACGAGGTCGAGCACGCGGACCAGCGGGTTGGTTGGCGTTTCGACAAAAATGGCGCGAGTGGATTTCCGGATCGCCTTGCGCCACTGGCGCGGCTGGTCCGGATTGGCATAGGTCACCTCAATACCAAGCCGCCCGAACTCTTCATCAAAAAGGCGGCGCGTGCCACCGTAGATCCAGAGACTCGATACGAGGTGATCGCCCGGCCTCAGCACCGCGAGGTGTGCCAGTGCGGTCGCCCCCATGCCGCTCGAGGTAAAGAGCGCGGCATCAGCGCCTTCGAGCATGGCGTACTTCTTTCCGATATCCACCTGGTTCGGATTGTTGCCGTACCGGGTATACAGCACTTCTTCGTCCGACCCGACGGGATTCACGAAGGTGCTGCTCTGCATGAGCGGTGCAACCACGGGCGACCAGTCTGGCCGGCGGTGCGGCTCGCCGTGCACCGCTATGGTGGAAGGGCCGTACTGGCGCCGGCTCATTGGAGCTGCAGCGGGCGATAGGTCTCCTGGTCCACCTGGACCAGTCGCTGAAAGGCGAGCTGCTGCAGGGCGGCTGAGGCTTGTGTTGCGGTCCACCCCAGATCATCGGCCAGGCCCGCCGCGGAACAGGGCCCTGTCTCGTGAACATGCCGGAATGCCATGCGGGCTTCGGGGGTACATTGGCCGAGAATAGTGGGCGTTTCTCCAGGGCAGGGGAGCACCGCGACCATGATATGATGGTGGTTCAGCACGTGGTCGATGGCTTCGCTCTGGTCCTCCGAAAGTCCCATCAGCAGCACGTAGCGATGGCCGGCGGTCTGCGATCGCATGAGGAGCTTGGCGACGACTTCATCGGCGCAACTGAAGTCGAGCAGCCGGACGGAGGAAAAATCCAGCAGAGCAGTGAGACACGGCGTCTCCGCAATCGCATCTTCGACCCGGCCGCGGACAGCGGCACCAGTGGGCCGGGTGACCAGGTCACGATGGCGAGGGGCAACCGCGACCTGCAGGATGCGGTCGAGCCTGATGGTATGGATCATCGGGTGACGTTTTCCTGTGCGGGAATGACGATCTGGACCTGGGATCCCGGAAAATAGGCGAGATGTTCGCTGAGAGGAACATCTTCATCCCAGGTTGGAACTATCGAAAGGCGAGCCGTGCCGCTCCGAATGGAGATCTTGCCGTCCCATCGCGCAAGATAGCGCTTGATACCGGCAAGCCCCTGGCCTCGTCCCGGATCGCGGAACCGACTCACGCCCTGGATGAGGGCGGACTCCAGCGCGGCGCCATCACCCCAGCGATCGCCATAACGGCGTGATTGCACCGCTTCAAGCGAACGGCGAAAGCCGATTCCCGCGTCGCTCACCGCAATGACGACGACGCGACGGCCGAGTCTTCGTTTGAAGGTATACGCGTGGACCGCTGCCCAGCCGCTGGTCCCCGCGTGTTCCACAATATTCTGACAAGCCTCCGAAAGCGCCATAGCGAAACCCATGGTCGCCTTGGCTTCAATGCGCAGCTCACCGGCAAGAATGCGGGCCGCACCTTCCTGAATCTTTCCCACGACATCGTGGACATCCTCGGCGGCGCGGACGGGAGTGACCGAGAGCAGCACGTCGGATTCATCCGGCGCCACTTTCGGGACCTTCCCGTGAATTTCAAACAGGTCCACGGCGTACTTGAAGAATCCGGCCCTGGCCCAGTAGCGCCGCACGTCATCGCTCGTGGGCACGGTGAACAGTGGTTTCTCTCCGCGTAGCTCGCCGAGGGACTGTGCGGCCGTGAGCATGGTGATCAGTCCGTACGGTGATGCCCAGACGGCCGCGTGGGCATCGATCAGTACTCGTTCTCCCGTCGCGCTCTCCGCGGCGAGCGAGTGCGCGAACTGGTCGAAGGATCGATCGTCGAAGTGAGCGGGAACTTCCACGACTCGTGTCATGGTGTGACCAGCTCGCCGCGAAGGTGCCGGTTCAACCCGGATGCGCCCCGGAATGCCGCCGCACGAGCCGCCGATCGGTTCGCATGAGTCATGGCATCCTCAACCCCGTCCCCTGCCACCAATCTCGCGCATAGCGTCGCGCCGAACACGTCACCGCAACCGGTGGGATCCAGAACGTCAACAACCGGAGCGCCCATCAGAGCCGTACGCACTGCGGCTCCTCGCGGAGTTGGGTTGCCCGTGCGCTCGCCGATGGGCAGACCATCGAAACCTGGTGCGGCCACGTACACCGCGCCGCGCGGTCCGAGGGTCACCGCAAGCATTGAGACCCCGGCGCCCAGCGCGTGGGCCGAGAGTGTAAGCGGATCAGGGGAGAGCTGGTGCATCTCATCCTCGTTCATCTGGACAATATCGAAGCATTGAAACCACGATGGAGCATCAGGGAGCGGCTGCAGCTGCCGGATGCCATCCTGATGCATGCCGAGGAACAGGCTGTGAAAATCGGAATACATCGGTTTGCGAAAACCCCGCCGAAGGGCCTGGGCCGTTCCCAGTCCCATCTCGAATCCTGAAATGAAATTGACGTAGAGCGCATCGAGATCCCGGACCATCGGTCCCAGCTCCGCCCAGGTCCAGGACGGAACACCACCGGACATCCGCTCGCATCGGCGCTCGGCAGACTCATAACGAAGCGTCACCCGGTTGTTCGGCACCGGGACCTCGACACAGCGGGCTCCAGGTGCGAGGCGCTTGAGTTTACTGAAGAATTGGCTGCTTTCCAGAGCGAGGTCTCGCCCGACCTTGATGAGCGGGACCATGGACCAGTCTTCGGGCAATGCCGCATCCATTCCGGCCAGTGCGTACGCAATTCCACCCCACTCTTCGACCGGCGGAGCGGTGGGATCTCTTCCATAAATAAGGTCCCACACCAGGCTCCCGACGATACCAATTCTAGGCATGAGGACCCTGCAAACAGCGAATAGCGTATCGCATCCCCTTTTGCCTTCGTCTCAATCTGTCGAGCGGGAGGAGGGCGTCAATGCCTGCTCGATGAAAGCACGTGCGGCGCCGTACACCCCGGCACTGCCCGATAGCTCACCGGGTACCACGCGACACACTTCCACCGCCGGCTTGAATGCCCGCCGGGAGAGTTCGCGCCGAAGGGGGATAAAGAGACTGTCCCCCGCGTAGGTAACGCCGCCGCAGACGACCACGACTTCGGGATTGAAGATGTTGACCAGGTTGGCGACACCCGCGCCGAGGAATCTGGCCGTGTCGCCTACCACCTCGAGGGCAAGCAGGTCTCCATCATGCGCGGCATCGTACACGGTCTGTGCCGTGATCAGCTCGAGCCGGTTCTCCACGTATTTCGGCAACGACGTTTCATAGCCGGATTCAATGGCTTCAATCGCGCGTCGGGCAATCGCGGGACCCGAGGCGTAAGCTTCGAGACATCCATAGTTGCCGCACTTGCAGCGACGTCCATTGATCTCGATCGTGGTGTGCCCGATTTCGCCGGCCGAATCGGAGAACCCGTGAAAGAGTCTCCCGCCCAGGATAAGGCCGCCACCAATACCGGTGCCGATGGTCACACCAATCGCAACCTGGGTTCCCCGTGCAGCGCCTCGCCACCACTCCCCCAGCACGGCGCAGTTCGCGTCGTTATCCAGGACGGTGGGAAGCCCCACCTGTTCCTGGATCCGGTCGCGAAGCGGCATGTTGATCCAGCCGAGATTCGGCGTGAGGAGAACGATACCAGTCCTGGTGTTGAGGGGACCCGGCGCGCCGACCCCGATACCGATGACCTCGGATGCCGGATCCAGGCGCTGGCACTCCCGGATCGCCTGAAGAGCCATGCTGTTGATCCGGCCAATGACCGCGTCGGAGCCTTCCTCCGCGCGCGTCGGCTCGGAGTGCAGCGCAATCAGGTCTGTTCCGTCCTCGGCCACACAACCGACGACGAGATTGGTTCCCCCAATGTCGATCCCTACGATGTAGCGCAACGATGGTCTCCCGGATTGGTCACGTTACTCAGCAGCGGCTCTCGTCACGTTTTCATTTTTCGTCTTTTCTATCGCGACCAGCACCGTCTCGACCGACACGTCTCTCATGCATCGGTGGTGGCCCAGCGGGCAGCGCTGAGGACCGTGCCGGGAACAGGGCCGGCAGGAGAGCTCGTCACGTTGCACCACCATGTCGCCTGCCCCTCGCGGCCCGAATCCGAACCCGGGCACGGTCGGGCCAAAGATCGCCACGATCGGTGTGCCCGCAGCAGTCGCAAGGTGGAGTGGAGCCGAGTCGTTGGTGATCAGCATACTTGCTCTGGCGAGGAGAGCCGCCGATGCGCGAAGCGTCAGGGCTCCAGCCGCATTTCGCGCGTGACGACCGGCTGTCTGGCAAATGTCATCGCCGAGGCTTCGATCGTCAGGCCCTCCGACGATCACTATGTCGCCTTCCAGACGGGCCGCGAGATCGCCATAGTATGGCCACCGTTTCGTCCCCCAGATCGAACCCGGGGCGAGTGCAATAAAACCATCGGCTATGTCGTGGTCCGCCATCCACCGTACGGCGGCGGCTTCATCTTCCTGCGAGCGGGGCAGTGTCACAGGAAGTGCGTCTCCCGCCTCTACGCCGGCCAGAGCCAGCAGGCGCTCGACTTCGTGACCCCGATGCGCTCGGGAAACCGCCGTGGTATAGAAGAGCCGTGCGCCGTCTGTGAAACCGATCCGCTCCGGAATGTGAGCGAGCCATGCCAGCACTCCCGATCGCCACGATCGATGCGGAAGATAGGCACGGGTGTATTCCCGGGTACGCAGAGATTGCGCGAGCTGAACCAGGCCTGTCCACCCATGATCCTTTCCCCGTTTGTCGTATCGAATCACGTCGCCGACAGCGGGATGACCTTCCAGGAGCGGAGCGGCGGCCGGGGTGGTGATGACGTCCACTCTGCCGTGTCGCTGAGCCAGCGCGGTGAGCAGCGGGGTGCTCAGTACGACGTCTCCCAGGAATGCCGTCTGAATCACCAGGATTCCTGACACTGATGCCGGGAAGCCGGTTTTTTCAATCAACCTGGAGCACCGCGAGAAAGGCCTCCTGCGGGATTTCCACAGACCCCACCTGCTTCATCCGCTTCTTTCCTTCTTTCTGCTTCTCGAGCAGCTTCCGTTTTCTCGTCACGTCGCCGCCGTAGCACTTGGCGAGCACATCCTTCCGCAACGCGGAAATGGTTTCACGCGCGATGATCTTCTGCCCGATCGCCGCCTGGACGATCACCTGGAACAGCTGTCTCGGAATCAGCTCCTTCAGCTTCTCGGCGACCTTGCGTCCCCATTCATAGGCCTTGTCTTTGTGAATAATGACGCTGAATGCGTCGATCTGGTCGCCATTGAGCAGCATGTCCAGTTTGACCAGGTCGGATTCAACGAAGCCGCCCATTTCATAGTCGAACGACGCGTAGCCCCGGCTCAGGCTCTTGAGCTTGTCATAGAAATCGAGCACGATTTCGCCGAGCGGAAATTCCCAGTCGAACTCGACCCGGCTCTGATCCAGGTATTTCATTCCGAGGTAGACACCCCGGCGGTCCTGGCCGAGTTTCATGATCCCGCCGATGTAGTCCGTCGGCGCCATGATTCGTGCCTTGACGAACGGCTCTTCGATGCGACTGATGCTCGCGGGATCGGGCAGGAGCGTCGGGTTCTCCACGTGGAGCATGGTCCCGTCGGTCTTGTACACGTGGTATTCGACGGTGGGAACTGTGGAGATCAGGTCGAGGTTGAACTCGCGCTCGAGCCGTTCCTGGACGATCTCCATGTGGAGCAGCCCCAGGAACCCGCAGCGAAAACCAAATCCCAGCGCCGTAGACGACTCAGGCTCGTATTGAAGGCTCGCGTCGTTGAGCTTGAGTTTCTCCAGCGCATCGCGAAGCGGCTCGTACTGCTCCGAATCCGTGGGGTACATCCCGGCGAAGACCATCGATTTTACTTCGCGATATCCCGGCAGAAGCTCAGGCGCGCGGCTCGTCGCGTCGAGTACCGTGTCACCTACGCGGCTGTCACCCACACTCCGGAGATTGGCGACGAAATATCCTACCTCCCCGGCCTCCAGTTGATCTACCGGCCGCTGACCGAGCTGGAGGTATCCGACTTCATCGAGAGTGTACTCATCCTCGGGATGCGAGCCGAAGGTGATCTTCATGCCCTTTTCCATCCGGCCATCAACAACCCGGATGCTGGGAATGGCTCCGCGATACCGATCGAAGTAGGAATCGAAGATGAGGGCACGCAGGGGAGCGTCCACATTCCCCCGAGGAGGTGGGACACGGGCGACGATTGCCTCCAGCAGCGCGGGAACGCCGGTGCCTTCCTTGGCCGAGACGTGGAGAATCTCTTCCGGTCGGGCACCAATCAGTTCCCGGATTTCGTCGGCACGCTTCTCCGGCTCGGCGCCCGGCAGATCGATCTTGTTGAGGACAGGGATGATCTCGAGGCCCGCATCCATGGCGAGGAAGAGGTTGCTGAGTGTCTGAGCCTGGATGCCCTGGGAAGCGTCGACGACGAGGATGGCCCCCTCGCAGGCGTTGAGCGAACGGGAGACCTCGTAGGTAAAGTCGACGTGGCCGGGGGTATCGATCAGGTTAAGCTCGTATTCCAGTCCGTCTTTGGCCGTGTAGGCCATTCGAACGGCGTTGAGCTTGATGGTGATGCCCCGTTCCCGCTCGAGGTCCATGGTGTCCAGCAGCTGTTCCCGCATGAGCCGCTTTGCCACCGCGCCGGTAGACTCGATCAGCCGGTCGGCCAAAGTGGACTTCCCATGGTCAATATGGGCGACAATACAGAAATTCCGGATAGTGGCTCGTGACATGCGGACAATATAGCCGCTCCTTCGGCCTCACGGACTCCACCCGCGGATGGCTGATGACAGACATTCACCCTCCACTATCCACCATCTACCATCCGCTATCCACCATCCATATCAACTCGCCCCGGACTCCAGCTCCTCGAGCCGGGCCATGGCCCGGCGAAGGTGCGGAATCACGATGCTCCCCCCCACGACCAGGCCGATCGAGAAGACTTCGAGGAACTCCGCCCGGGTGGCGCCCTCCTGATGGCATCGCTCGATATGATAGGTGATGCAATCATCGCAGCGAAGCACCATGGATGATACGAGGCCGAGCATCTCCTTGGTCTTTATGCCAAGAGCGCCGGCTTCATACGCGCGGTTATCAAGGGCGAAGAACCGATTGATGGTAAGATTGCCCGCGCCAAGGATGACATCGTTCATCTTCGAGCGGAATTCGTTGAAATCCTGGATTGTGTCAGTCATTTCACAATATAAAGTGAGTCCTGCGCGAAAAGTGAGCGGGACTTCTCGTTGGAGAAAGTCCCGCTCGTCGTTCAGCGCACCGGCGTTTACCGATTCACGGTGTCGCGGTGTCCTGTTCGACGATTTCCTTATAGGACTCGGGCTTCCACTGCGGGCGTGCCGGGTTGTTCGCCACTTCCTGACCCATGAAAAACAGCAGCTGGAGGATTCTGGATTCCTTCTCGCTGTCGATTTTGTCGGGCGAGTCCGTCACCTTGTGGTAGTCTTCGTGAAGCCCGCTGGTGAAGAACAGAATCGGCACCCCTTTCCGCGCAAAGTTGTAATGATCAGAGCGGAAGTACAGCCCTTCCTCGGGCCAGATATCGTCGATCGGCTTCATCCGAAGCTCCGGGTGGGCCTGCCCGACCCGTTCCAGCGTTGGTCCCAGATCGGAGTGCTGCATGCCGATCGCCACGAT
>JBDTQP010000068.1:0-13860 GCA_039932125.1 Gemmatimonadota bacterium | reverse complement strand
GGGGAGATCCCCACATCGCCGAACGGCCCAACAACCACTACCGGAACAGCACGGAGATTCTAATCCGGGGGACAGTTAGAGTCAATTAGAAAGACGGGGGCAGCACATAGCGGGCAGAATCTCACGGTTACATGGCCATGCCAAATGAACGCCATAGTCTGGTACTGCTAAGGGATGATTCCGAAATAGGCTACCATGCGGCCGCCGGTACCCCCAGAGGCTCGGTGGCTGAAGAAGTCCTTCCGATCATGAGCAGAGCACAAGCCTGAGATCGAGATCTCTTTGATCCCAAGCTGGGTGGCCTGCTGGGAGAGAACCGCCCGGATGTCGGCGTGCCAGGGACCCGCGCCTGGAACTGCGAGTCCAAGGCCTTCCATCACCTCAGAACCTACTTCATAGCAGTCGCTACAAATCGCTACACCACAGTGCATTACGATGTCTTCTGGCTTGCTGCCAGCGTGCTCTGAAAGGGCTTCTACAGCTCGCCTCAGGATCCCGGCGGCAGTTCCCCGCCACCCGGCGTGGATCAGCGAGATTGCCTTCTCCACCGGGTCGACCAGAAATACTGGAGTGCAGTCGGCGACCGTCACATAGAGCATGAGACCGGGCAGCCGAGTCGCGTGTCCGTCGACGCCTTCGATGAGCCTCCAGCCTTCGTGGATCTGCTCGTGCCAGAGCACCCGATCCTTGTGGACCTGGTTTCCCAGGACGTGCGCCGGGAATCCCGGCTCAGCGTGGCGGAGAGCACGCCAGCGGGTCATGACTTCGCCGACCGGCTGGGTCGTCCAGAGACCCAGGTCAAACGGAACATGCTCCGCCCCGCGGCCGGTAAGACCGGCCACGACTCGGAATCGCTCGCGCCAGCCGGGGATTTCGTATCGAGGAAGTGGACCGGTACCAGGGACTTCAGTAATGACACGAGCGACCCCGGCACTGGACTTAGTCATCGAGCCGCTGAATGTCCGCGCCGAGAGCGCGAAGCCGCTCGTCTATCGATTCGTACCCGCGCTCGATCTGACCTATGTTGTAAATCGTGCTGGTGCCTTCAGCAGCAAGCGCGGCGACGAGCATCGCCATGCCTGCCCTGATGTCGGGAGACTCGACCGTGCCACCTCGCAGATCGGATGGACCAGAGATGACGACGCGATGGGGATCGCACAGCACGATGCGGGCACCCATCCCGATCAACTTGTCCACGAAGAAGAGTCTGCTTTCGAACATCTTCTCGAAAATGAGAATCATGCCGCTGCACTGCGTAGCAACGACAATCGCGATCGACATCGCGTCGGCGGGGAACGCGGGCCAGGGACCATCCTCCAGCTTGGGGACATGACCGCCAAGGTCGGGACGTATCCGGCGCTCCTGCGCCGCGTCTACATGCAGCGTTCGTCCATCGAGACGCGGACGCACGCCGAGGCGCTCGAACCCGAGGAGCGTGCTCCGAAGATCGTCCCCCCTGACAGGATCGATGCTGATTGCTCCGTTGGTGGCGGCGGCGAGCCCGATGAAGCTGGCGATCTCGATGTGATCGGGACCGATCTCGTAGGTCGCGCCGTGCAGTGGGGCGCCGCCTTCGATGGTATAGACATTCGTGCCGATGCCTTCGATCTTCGCGCCCATGGCGATAAGCGCGCGCGCCAGGTCCTGGACGTGCGGCTCGGCGGCGGCGTTGCGGAGCGTCGTCCGACCTTTGGCGGCTACTGCGGCCATCAATGCGTTCTCGGTCCCCGTGACACTGGGTTCATCCAGAAAGATGTCGGCACCGGTAAGCGCCTTTGCCACCAGTTCGTACCGATCCCCGACCGTAACGGACGCGCCAAGCTGCTCCAACGCGAGAAAGTGGGTATCGACCCGGCGACGCCCGATGACATCACCACCGGGTGGAGGCAGTGTCACTGAGCCGAACCGGGCGAGGAGCGGTCCCGCCAGAAGAATCGATGCACGGATCCTGGAGCAGAGCCCGGGGTCCAGGGCCTTTGGCGTGGCGCTTCGGCCATCGACCGCAACCGTTTTGGGGCCGGTCCAGGTAATCTGGGCCCCGAGATCCGCCAGGAGGGCCAGCATCGTCTCGACGTCGCGAATCCGTGGAATATTCTCCAGGACGACCGGTCCATCCGCGAGGAGGGTGGCGGCAAGGATGGGGAGGGCGGCATTCTTGTTACCCGAAGGGCGCACGATCCCGTTCAGGGGTCGGCCGCCTCGGACGAGGAAGCGTGGTGGCATAGGGGATGGAAGGTAGCGAGGGGGCGGGGAGCCGGGGAAGCGGCCAGCATGAAGGAGTTTGCTTCGTGCGGATGATCTATCTCACACCCATGCTTGACGCTGAGTGCTATGGTTATCTTTTACGAACGTTCAACGGGTGGCGCACTGCAATAGGGGAGGTGGATCGATGTTGCTGGCCAATCTGGCGCAGGCTCAGGTAGCGATGCCGACATGGGTCGGTACGGTAACCGCCATTTCGCTCGTTATTATCGCATTGTCTTTCGTCGCGGTTGCCGTCGGATTGCTGAGCGCTCTCAAGGCGAGCTCGAAGCAGCTGGACCTGATCAGCCATGTGCTGACCGGTCTCGACGACGATCTCATCCCGGCCTTCCGGAATCTTCGAGAGATCACGGATAAGGGCAAAGGCATGGTAGATGGATTCAAGAATGAGGCGGAGGCCATCGTGCGCACCAGTCGCCGGATGCGGCGGCGCGCGCGAGAGGGTGCCGATCGCATCGAAGAACGGTTCCAGGATCTCGACGCGCTGTACGAAGTCGTCCATGAGGAGCTGGCAGAAGCCGCACTCGATGTGGCCACGATGGTCCGCACCGTTCGCACCGGCAGTGGAATCTTCAACAGGATTCGGCGGTTTCTCCCCGGGGCGCGGCGTCGTTGAAAAGTTTACGTGAGCGTAGGCCGTCCTGGGGGCGGATCGGCCTCGCGTTCGCGGGCATCTGCTTCCTCGCGATGGCCCTGCCCCATACAGCACACGCCTGGACGCCGGGCACCCACATCTTCCTTGGCCAATCGGTTCTCAACGCGGCGGCCGGCCTGCCATCCGCCATTGGCGATCTGATCCGCGCCTTCCCGTTCGACTTTCTCTACGGCAACATCGCGGCGGACACCTCGTTCGCAAAAAAATATGCCCCCATTAACCGGCACTCGCACGCCTGGCATGTCGGTCAGGAAGTCCATGATTTCGCGCGGAGCGATGCTCTGCGCGCGTTTGGTCTCGGCTACCTCTCGCACCTTGCCGCGGACACCGTTGCTCACAACTTTTTCGTCCCCCGCCAGCTTCTGCTCACCAGCAGCACCAAGTCCTTCGGGCATTCCTACTGGGAAAGCCGGGTAGAAACCCATCTCGATGACAGCTACGCGCACCAGGCGCGGGATCTCATCATGCTCGACCATGGGCACGCCGACGCACATCTCGACGAGATCATCAGCCCCACGATCTTCAGCGTCAAGACCAACCGCGCGATCTTTCGCGGCATGGTGCACGTCACCCGGAGCCGAGCGTGGCAGACCGGGATGCGCGCCGCGCGGGATGTGAGTCGCTGGGACCTGACGGATTACGTGGTGGAGCAGCACCTCGCGCTGGCGTACGAGTACATCATGGAGATGCTGGCATCGAGCGACAGCTCCGCGCGGGGACTCGACCCCAATGGTCACGCCGCGCTCCGTCGCGCCAAGGCGATGCGTCGTTCGGCGTTGATGGATGGCGGGTGGAAGGATGCCGACCGGATGATCGAAGCGGCGAACCAGCATTTCGGTCTGCCGTCGTTCACTCCCGTGTACTGGCCGGCGGTGGCAAGCAAACTGCTGAAGAATGGAAAACACGCGAGCTGAGCGTCACGGGATAGAACCGCTTCGTCGTAGCCTCCTCCCCAGAAATCATCTAATGGTCAGCATCCGTAACTCCGGTCTACTGATGTTTTCGGCCATCACCGCCCATCACCTTCTCCTGGATTACGCGCTTACCAGCCACCCTTCGCGTTATTCCGATGACTGACCTCCCAACCGACACACGTACCGTGTGGGATGTCTTGCGTTCACCCCGCCGAGGACCCCACTATATGGGCATGGTTTCCCCGATCTATTACACGGCGGATATGGTCCGCGCCCTGCCCGAGGACGGCAACCGGTACGAAGTGGTTCACGGGGAGTTGCTGGTGACACCGGCACCGCGCCTCTGGCATGAGGAGGTTGCCGCGCGCCTGCAGGAGCGAGTTCGAGAGTATCTCCGGCGAGAGCCGGTGGGGTTGGCTATTGGGTCGCGGTCCGATCTATCCTGGGGCTTGAAAGACGTGCTTGTGTCGCCAGATCTGTTCGTCGTGCCCCTTGCAGAGGCCCGAAAAGATGACTGGATGGCACTCCATACAGTGTTGCTGGTTGCGGAGGTGCTGTCCCCTTCGTCGCTCAAAACAGATCGCTTTACCAAACGGCGGCTCTACCAGGAGATGGGCGTTTCGTTGTACTGGATCGTCGATCCAACTGAAAGCCAGGTTGAAGTTTGGCTCCCGCGAGATGACTTTCCCCGATTTGAACGTGAAGAATTGGCTTGGCAGCCGATCGGTGCGGAAACCCGGTTTCAGGTAAGACTCGAAGAATTGTTTCGACCGATCTAGCGGATGGTTCGTCTCAGGTCTGGAGCTTCTCCAGCAGCACCGGCTGAACCTTCTTGGGATCGGCTTTGCCCCCACTCTTCTTCATCACCTGCCCCACAAAGAACCCGATCAGCCTGGCTTCCCCACCCTTGTAGCGGGCGACTTCGCCCGGATTGGCCGCGAGCACCTCATCCACCCACTGACCTAGCGTGCCGGTGTCGCCAACCTGCAGCAGGCCGAGCCGAGCGGCGATCGCGCCTGGTGATTCGCCGTTCGTTTCCATCTCTGCATACACTCGCTTGGCGGCCTGCTGACTCACAACGCCATCTTGCACCAGGCCGGCCAGCCCGGCAAGACGCACTGGCGCCACCGGAAATCCTCGACCCTCGCTGAAGCCGGTCATCGCGTCACCCAGCACCCAGCCAACTGCCCGCGCCGGCTCAGTACCTTCGCGAACGACAGCCTCGAAATAATCTGCCACCGCCCGGTCGAGAGTCAGCTGGTGTGCGTGATATTCAGAGACAGCGTATTCCGCCTGGAGGCGCACCCGCAACGCGGAAGGCAGCTCCGGCAAGGATCGGCGCTGCTCATCGATCCATGACCCGGCCAGCACCAGCGGTGGCAGGTCCGGATCGGGGAAATAGCGGTAATCATGGCTCTCTTCCTTGGAGCGCATCGGCTTGACTGTGCCGGTCGCCGCATTGAAGAGCAGCGTCACCTGCTGAACCTTGCCGCCCGATTCGAGCAGCCCAGCCTGGCGCTCGTACTCCGCCTCCAGCGCCCGGCTTACGTTGGCGAAGCTGTTCATGTTCTTGACCTCAGTCTTGACGCCAAGCTTCGGGTCGCCGTGACGGCGAATGGATATGTTCGCATCCACGCGCAAGCTTCCCTTCTCCATGCTGCATTCACTGATGCCGGCAAACTGGAGAATTTGCTTGAGCGCGGTGAGATAGGCGCGTGCCTCACCGGGACTTCGCATGTCGTGCCCGCTTACGATCTCCGCGAGCGGGGCCCCCGCGCGATTCAGGTCCACCGCGGTCTTCCCAGGAATACGATCGTGCAGTGACTTGCCTGCGTCTTCCTCGAGGTGGAGACGGGTGATCGACACGTTCATCGGTCCGCGTTCAGGCGAATCGATCTGCACGGCGCCACCGGTGGCGAGTGGCTTGTCGAACTGGGAGATCTGATAGCCCTTTGGGAGATCGGGATAGAAATAGTTTTTGCGCGCAAAGACGCTGTGCTCGTGAATCGTGCTGCCGAGCGCGAGCGCCGCCTGGGTTCCCAGCTTCACCGCCTGCGCATTCGGCACCGGCAGGGCACCGGGCAGGCCGAGGCAGACCGGACAGATGTGAGTGTTTGGCGGAGCACCGAAAGTCACCGCGCATCCGCAGAACATCTTCGACCTGGTTGCCAGCTGGACATGGACCTCGAGGCCTACCACAATCTCCCAGGTCATCCCCGCACCTCCGCCGTAGCGTCCACGACGCCTTCAACGGCGCTGGCGACGGCGAGCATTCCCGGTTCCTGGAAGTACGGCGCGATGATCTGGCCACCAATGGGAAGGCCGGCATCGCGGCCGATCGGAAGACTCATGGCCGGCAGCCCCGCCAGGCTGACCGCGCAGACGAAGATGTCCGCCAGATACATGGCGACCGGGTCCTCGCTCTTCTCTCCCGCCCTGAAGGCCGGGGTCGGCGTGGTCGGCGTAAAGAGGTAGTCGACTCCATCGGCGAACACCGCCCGGAAATCATGGGCGATCTGGGCGCGCAGCTGCTGCGCCTTGTTGTAGTAGGAGTCGTAATATCCGGCACTCAGAACGTAGGTGCCCACGAGAATGCGACGACGCACCTCAGGCCCGAAGCCCGTTCCGCGAGTCGTCTGATACAACGCTCGTACGTCGCCATCAGGTGGCTCGATGTGGCGCGGCCCGTAGCGGACACCATCAAACCGAGCGAGGTTTGCGGCGGCCTCCGCCGGTGCCACGATGTAGTAGGTCGGGACGGCGTACTTCGAATGGGGGAGCGACACCTCGCGAAAAGTGGCGCCAAGCTCACGCATGGTCGCGATAGCGCGGTCGGTTGCGGCTTTGACGCCGGGGTGAAGATCCGCGGGGAAATATTCACGAGGGAGACCAATCGTGATGCCCTTGAGATCTTTCCGCATGGCGGGCAACGCTATCGGTGCTTCCCTGACGCTGGTTGCCTCGAGAGGATCGTGGCCGCTGATGACACTCAGCACCCGTGACGCATTCAGCACCGTATCGCCAAACACCGAGATGCAGTCGAGCGATGACCCGAACGCCACCAGGCCATAGCGGCTCACCCTGCCATAGCTGGGCTTCACCCCCACGACACCGCAGAAACTCGCCGGCTGGCGAACCGATCCGCCAGTCTCAGAGCCCAGCGCCACGGGCACAACACCAGCGGCCACAAGCGCGGCGGAGCCGCCGGAACTTCCGCCGGGCACCCGATCGTGGTCGATCGGATTCTTCACCCGGCCGTACGCGGAATGTTCGGTTGAAGAACCCATGGCGAACTCGTCCATGTTCGCCTTGGCGGCAATCATGGCACCCGCTCGGCGCAATCGATCGACCACGGTGGCGTTGAAGGGCGAGGTATAGCCTGCCAGGATTTTCGAAGCGCAGGTGGACGGCTGCCCGGTAGTGACGATGTTGTCCTTGAGGGCGATCGGCACCGCGTGCAGCACACCAGCCTGCTGCATTGCGTCCACGCGGCTGCCTTCGGCGTTCAATGCCTCTTGAGACCAATGCAAGGTCGCGTTGAGCGACTCGGCAGCGGCAAGCCTCGCTCCTGTCTCGCGGGCAGTTTCGTCCCCGCCTCCCCGCTTTTCCCCTTCCCCGCTGCTCACTCTTCCTCCATCGGGCCCAGGCGCGGCACCACGAAGAATCCGTCAATAAAAACGGGAGCAAAGGATCCAGGGCCACGCGCGAGCGGAACCGGCGATACGATGTCTTCCCGGAGCGGCGTCATCGCCGGGCCCGCCTGGAACGGCGGCGCCGAAGTGTCAGCCGGGACTTCATTCAGCTCGGCTACAAAATCAACAATCCTCGAAAGCTGATCGGCCAGTTTTTGCAGCTCCGCCTCACTGACGGCCAGTTCGGCCAGACGCGCCACGTGTACGACTTCCTCTTTGCCAATGCTCACGCACCCTCCCAATCCCGCTCGAGGCCGGCGTACGCCACGAGCAGTTGTTTGATTCCCGCTTCTTCGCTGTCGAACTGCACTTCCACCTTGAGATCGCGACCGGAGCCAATCAGCCCGCGAATCGTGCCGCTTCCGAAACGGCGGTGGCGAACCCGCTCGCCTTTTACATATCGCGGCGCATCCTGAGAGACGTCCTCGGGGGCAACCGCGGATCGTGAGGCGGTGTCATCATCGAAGTTCTGGTAGTGGGACTTTTCGGGAGCGCCGTAACGATTATCGGTTCTCCCGCCGTAGCCGCGACTCTGGCCCCAGGAAGGCGCCAGCATGCTCGACGTCCGTTCCTCCTGCACTACCTCGACCGGGAGCGCCTTGAGAAAACGGGAAGCACGACCGGGGCGCAGCTCCCCGCCCCGCCGCCGCGCCCGGGCCCAGGAGAGATAGAGTTTGTCCTGTGCCCGCGTGAGTCCGACGTAACAGAGCCGTCGTTCTTCTTCGACACCACCGGGCTGCTCCTCGGCGCGGGCGAGCGGAAAGAGGCCGTCCTCCATGCCGGCGAGAACGACGACCGGCCACTCAAGTCCCTTGGCCGTGTGCAATGTCATCAGGGTAATGCCGCCCGCGTCGCCCTTGACCTCATCGGGTCCGGCCAGCAACGCCGCCTCCGACAGGAAGCGCTCGAGCGGCGTGGTGCCTTCTTCATCTATTTCGGTGACCTCTTCGGACCACTCCGCGGCGCTGGCGACCAGCTCGCGCACATTTTCCCACCGGTCCTCGCCTTCGGGACCTTCCGCGAGGAGTACCTTTTCATAATCGATGGAATGAATCACCTGCTCGAGCACGCGCGCAGGGGCAAGAGTTACCGACGCGGTGCGAAGTCCCTCGATCAACCCGGCAAATTTACGAAGCGCCTCCCGAACATTGGGACGAAGATCCGGCACTCGATCGGCAATGCTCGCCACCTCCAGCAAAGGCTTCTCCCAGACCGCTGCGTGCTTTGTGAGTGTGGCAAGGCTGGTGTCTCCCAGGCCGCGACGAGGCACGCCGATGGCGCGGACGAACGCCTCGTTATCCATCGGATTGGCGATGAGACGGAGATACGCGAGAAGATCCTTCACCTCCCGCCGGTCGTAGAATCCGGTGGCGCCGACAATGCGATAGGGAATCCCGGCGCGCCGAAGCGCCTCTTCAAAGGCGCGCGATTGGGAGTTGGTGCGGTAGAGCACGGCCATCTCGTGAAACTCCCAATCCCCTTTCGCCCGCCGGTTCCCCAGCTCCCGCACGATCCACTCGGCCTCGTCCCGCTCGTCCGCCGCCGCAACCAGGACCAGTAATTCTCCGCCCCGCCGTGCCGTGCGCAGGGTTTTCCCCAGGCGCCCGGTGTTCTCCGCAATGACGCCGTTCGCCGCGTCCAGAATCAGCTGGGTGGATCGGTAGTTCTCCTCCAGGCGCACGACTTTTACCTCAGTAAATTCGTCCTGGAAATCCCGCATGTTCCTGACATTGGCGCCACGCCACCCGTAGATGGACTGGTCATCATCACCAACCGCACAGACGTTTCCCTGAGCACCGATCTGCCTGATGAGCTGATACTGGGCGACATTCGTATCCTGGAACTCGTCAACCAGCAGAAATTGAAATTTATGCTGATAGTACTGCAACCGGTCCGGCCGCTCGCGAAAGAGCGTCAGCGGATGCAGCATGAGATCGTCGAAATCCATCGCATTTGCCGTCTTGAGCGATGGCCCAAGTGCGCTGAACACATCGGCAGCGACCTGGGAAAGACGATCGTACATCGCGTCCTTGAGCAGGTCATCCGGAGCAAGCATCCGGTTTTTCGCGGCGGAGATGATTGACTGGATTGCCCGCGGTGTGAAGAGCTTGGTGCTATGGCCCCGCTGATCCATGAGCCGCCGGATGAGACTCAGGCGATCATCTTCATCGTAGATCGTGAACTGCCGGGTGAAGCCCAGCGCCGGCGCTTCGCGCCGGAGCATGCGGGCGGAGAGCGAGTGGAAGGTACCGATCCAGAGCCCGCCGGGATCTCGGCCGAGCAACCGGCCCACCCGCTGCTTCATCTCGCTCGCCGCCTTGTTGGTAAACGTGACGGCGAAAATACGGTCCGGCGAAACGCCATGATCGTCAATCAAACGCGCGATGCGAACGGTGAGCACACGCGTCTTCCCCGATCCCGCGCCCGCGAGCACCAGCATGGGGCCGTGCACATGCTCCACCGCCTCGCGCTGCGCGGGGTTCAGCGTTTCGAGAAGCTGATCGGATATTGCTCTGTCGCTCATCTCTGCCTTCTTGGAGTGAGCGGGAAGCGGTGAGCGGTAAGAGGAACTACTCATCCGTCCACAGCGGATCGAAAAGGTGAAACCAGATCGAACCGCTTACCGCTTACCGCCCGCGCTACTTACTGGTTGTTTGCCTCGCCTCATGCAACGGCATGCGAATAAGAAAACTGGCACCGTGCTCGGTATTCTCCAGTACCAATTCTCCGCCATGTGAGTCCTCAATAACGCGACGCGACAGGGCCAGACCGATTCCCCAGCCACCGGTCTTCGTGGTTATCCCCGGGTCGAACAGGGTCCGGCGGACGTCCCGCGAAACGCCGGGCCCATCATCGACGACTCGCAACTCGGCAGCGCCGTTCCGCGCGTGGGCTTCCAGAGTGATGGACCCGGTCCGCCCCTGGAGCGCGTCGATGGCATTCTTGACCAGGTTTTCCAGCGCCCACTCGAGCAGCACCGGGTCACCCAGGACCATGGGACCGGGACCGGGCGCCATGACCCGTAGCTCGATCGGCCCGGCAACCCGGGGAAGCCGCGGCCGAAAATATTCAGCCACCTTGCCGGCGAGAACACCCAGGCCGACCGGCTCTCGCCGGGCCGGATGGCCGATACGCTCAAACCGGCGTGCGACCCGGTCGAGCCGATCCGCATCAGAGGCCAGGTAGTCAGCCAGGCCGGTCGGTGGCGTTGGCCGCGAACGAATCTGCTCGACCCAACCTTTGAGACTGGTGAGCGGTGTTCCCAGCTGGTGAGCCGCTTCGCGCGCCATGCCAGCCCACAGACGATCCCGCTGGGCAGCCATCGCGCTGCGATAGGCGAAAATTCCCACGGCCACAACCACGATGAGGGTGAGGCCCTGCAGCACGGCAAGCACGGTAAGCTGTTGCTCCGCCGGAACCGATCCGTAGTGCACCACCGTCCCCAGTGTAGACTCGACAAGGGGAGGATTCTCACGGTCAAGCGTACGCACATATGCCGCGGTGCGGGGATCATCAACCGGAGCGTCAAACGGAAGATTGTCCGCCGCGGTGACTCTGCCGGCGGTATCCGTGATAATGACCGGAATTCCCAGCTGCCGCACCCGCTTGCCGATCTCGACCAGTGCATCCGCCTCGGCGCCTTCCCGGGGATCACTCAGCGCCGCGTACACCCCGTACGAGAGCCGCGTGATCGAACGGGCCTCGTTCCGGAAGTGGCGCACCACGATCACCGACGATGATATGGTGAGACCGGCGAGAAGAAGGATCAGCGCGGAAACGATCGCGGGTGCCCAGCGGCCGAGGACGTGCCTACGCACGGGGAAGGAGGCGCTCCACTCCCATATAGGGAACGAGTGCACCGGGTATCAGTACCGAGCCGTCCGCCTGCTGGTAGGTCTCGAGCAGCGCGAGAATCGTTCGGGGGAAGGCGAGCCCCGAGGCATTCAGCGTATGGGCAAACTCCGGCTTCGCCCCCAGGGCTGGACGATATCGGATGTTGGCACGCCGGGCTTGAAAATCGGTGAAGGTGCTCGCACTGCTCACCTCCTGCCACGTGCCGAGCCCGGGTGCCCACACTTCGAGGTCATAGGTCGAGGCGCTGGAAAATCCAGTGTCTCCCGCAGCGAGATGGAGCACTCTATAGGCAAGGCCGAGCCGCTGAAGCACGGTCTCCGCATGACCGGTGATCAACTCGTGTTCGGCCTCCGAAGCCTCCTGCCGGGTGATCCGCACCAGCTCAACCTTGTCGAACTGATGAACCCGGATGAGACCGCGGGTGTCTTTTCCGTGCGCGCCCGCCTCGCGCCGGAAGCACGGCGTGTGCGCGGCGTAGGTGACCGGCAGGTCGGCGGCTTCGAGAATCTCATCGCGATGCAGATTGGTGACGGGAACTTCGGCCGTGGGGATGAGAAACAGATCATCCGCGTTTACATGGTAGAGCTCTTCGGCAAATTTGGGTAGCTGGCCCGTCCCCGTCATCGTAGTTCGATTCACCAGGAAGGGCACGCTGACTTCGGTATAGCCATGTTCGCCGGTGTGCAAGTCGAGCATGAAGCTGGCGAGCGCGCGAATAAGGCGAGCACCCTGCCCCACGAAAACAGGAAATCCCGACCCGGCAATCTTTGCTCCCCGCGGGAGATCCAGGATACCAAGCGAGACACCGATCTCCCAATGCGGTCGCGGCGTGAAATCGAAGGGTGCCGGCTCGCCCCAGCGGCGCACTTCCCGGTTTCCCTTTTCATCGCCATCAGGCACTTGCGGAAGCGGCACATTCGGAATCGTCAACACCAGCTCGTTCAGCTCCGAATCGATATCTCGAAGCTGACCATCGAGCTGCTTCACCGCTTCGCCGGACGCCTTGAGTGTCGCCATGAGATCATCGGCCGGTTCCTTCGCTCGTTTCCGGCGGGCGACCTCTTCGCTGGCAGAGTTGCGCTCGGCCTTGAGAGATTCAACCCGGCCGAGCACGTCGCGGCGTCGGCGATCAGCATCCAGGACGCGATCGAGGATCGCCTCCAGGGAAGGGTCCATGCGACGCGCCAAGGCGCCACGGAAAGCCGCGGGGTCGTGCCGCAATAATTTGAGATCGATCACGGGGTTCTACTTGGTCGGAAGACCCGGCTGCAAACGCTTATAACCGCAGTTGATGTTCGCGAGGACCCGGAACTGCACGGACCGGGCGGCGTCGTCAAAGGCGATGATCTCCAGCTTGGAGTAGAGGGAGACACCAATCTGGCACACCAGGCGGGAACGCACGATATAGACCTGGTGCAGGCTTAAGGGCAGGCTGTCCTCGGTAATATACCCGTTGCTGGGCGCGTCAACGATCGATTCGAAAGTCTGGGCACGAAGCTGGAGGCCGGGATTGACCGAGTTGTTCACAGCAAGATCGAGCACTTTCTGAGGGAGAAAATACCGAGTCGTGTCCACCCCTGAGACAGTCACGTCATAGGCAAAATCGAAGGACGAAGTGCGATCGGTGCGCACGGGACCGTCCGGAACCGAATATCCGCTCGGGGACTGGACCGGTGTGCCGTGCAGGGCGAACACGGTTACCGTATCCTCGAAGTTGCGCTGCGAGGCAGGCAACAGCTGGTTCGGATCGGAACAGGCCACGGCAACAATGGCCAGAACTGGAAGAGCAACGCGAAAGATGAGGCGCATGATGGGCGAAGGTTAGTTGTCGTACATAAGTGGGTCAACCCACCGTGATTGCTTGACTTCGATTCTTCCGGACTCTACGTTCCGGAACACATGGAAATGAAACGCTCCATTCCGGAGGCTGGGGGTTACCTTTCTTCGGAATCGAGACCGGTTCAGTATCGCATTCCGTCCTGTTGGCACCCCGTATTCAACGCAAGAACCACCCTCTCTCACCGGGACAACAAATGGCCGGTTTACGCGATGTGGTCCAGCACCTCGCTCAACGGGAAGGCGTTGAAGCCGTGGTCGTCGTCAGTAGCGATGGGCTTACCATAGACCATGCAACGCGCTCGGGAATGGATCCTGAGGCACTGGCCGCCATGATTCCCGCCCTCAACCAGTGCGCTCGGCAGGTCGGTGCCGCCGCCGCCGGCGGCGATCTCACCCACGCCGTGCTCGAATTCGGCGATCGGCTCCTGGTGCTCAGTGCCCTTAATGACGACAACAACCTCCTGATCCTCACAGAGCCGCAGGTAAATATCGGGGCCCTGCTCTTTGATCTCAGGCAGCATCGGCCGGCGATTGCGGAGCTTTTGTAGCGGGGCAGCCGGGCAAGAACGATAATTGGCCACGAATAAAGCATCCACCAGATACCATACTGAATATTCTCCATGAAATCTTCGTTCACCAGCCG
>JBDTQP010000067.1:0-13896 GCA_039932125.1 Gemmatimonadota bacterium | reverse complement strand
GAGGCTGTTGCTTTTCAATGTGCTATTTCTGGCAACGGGGCCAGGGACTTGGAACCGAGTAGTGACGGGAACTAGAACTAGCGCACAGAAAGCTGGTACTTTTAGCACAGGAGTCCTGGGACTCGCAATAATACAGGTTGAGTGTCGTTATCATTTAACAGTCACGGATTCTACACACCCGCCTACGAGTCAACGCAATAGGTCATGTCCACCTGCCGAATCGCAGCTGGCATTGACCCACATCAGGAGAGTTCCCATGGCAAAGTTGCCGCTTCGGCCAGTGGAGTTGCCGGCCCAGGCTTCCAGGTTCTACGACGATTGGCTGGGGCAGCTGAGCGACCAGCTGTCGGCACCGGGGGCAAACTGGCACCGGATCGCCCGCGACACGCTGTTCGAAATTTACTATCCTGGTCATCGTGACTACGACGACCTGATCCAGGATCCCGACCTCCGGGACACGTCCCGTGCGTCACTCCTGGCGCTCGATCCCTGGAACATCACGCTGGAGCCTGAGTATTACGGCGAGGTAGACCAGGAGAGATTTGCCAGGATAAAGCCTCTCATCTGGCTGTGGCAGAGCTTCGACCGGTCTCCGCTCGGCGGGCAGAACGTTCACCTGGGGATACGCTTTCGTCGATTGCTGGCGCAGCACATCTTCGCCCGCTGTGGCGCCAACTTCAAATGTTTTCACTCCGTCGAATTTTCCTTTGGATACAACCTCGAGGTAGGGGACGATGTGGTCGTCCACCGTCACGTACTTCTCGATGATCGCGGCGGCATCGTATTGGGGAACCGGGTAAGCATTTCTGATTATGCCAATATCTACAGCCACACCCACAGCATCGTGGACCAGAAGGATGTGACCAACGCGCAGACCATCCTCGAGGATGATGTTCGGATCACCTATCACGCGACGGTGCTGGCGGGAGTTCGGGTGCGGCAGAACGGCATGGTTGGGGCTCTCGCGGTGGCCACCAAGGACGTGCGCCCTTATCACGTCTATGTCGGCATTCCCGCCAAGTCGGTACGGGTCAAGCCGAACGCACCGCCCGAGGCCTATGTGACCCAGCGCGTGGGAGGAGGAAAAAGCTGAACGACTTTCGCCGGCTGATCGCTCTCCTCACCGCGCTTCCCTATGCGGTCTTCGCCATCAGTGGAGCCCTGACTCTCACCTTCGGGGGTTGCCCCTTCTGGCTGAGCGTCGGCCTGATCATCTATGGGCTGGCGATGCTGTTTCTCCAGTGGCTCAGGCCCATCTGGATGTCAACCATTACTCGTTCTTCCGTGGTCATGCTGGTCATCTTTGCGTGGTTCAGCGAAGCCCCGCTCGCCTCCATGGTGGCGGCGATTACACTCACGGTGCTGGTCGCTCTGGGACTGAGCGTTGCCCGCATGGAGGAGGAGAGCCAGCGAGCGCTGCGCGAGCGGAATGAGATGGCCCAGCAGCTCGATCGCCGACTGAACGAGCTGTTTACCCTGCAGGAATTGAGTTACGTTCTTTCCGAATCCCTCCAGCTTGACCACATCGTAGACCAGGTAGCGCGCTACGCTCGACGCTTCCTTCAGGCGGAGGGCGCGCTGGTCGCACTCCTTACCGAAGGCGGAGACTCGCTTCGCATTCTCTCCGCGGAGGGAACCCTCGCATCGCTGCGTCAGAAAACGATCGAGGATACGGAGGAATCTCTGGTCATGCGTGCGATCGCCCGGGAGCGCCTGGAATCTGCTGAAGAAAGCGAGCCTGGCAGCCTCATCGTCGAAGGAGTCACGGTGAAGTCGGCCGCGGCGATTCCACTCCGGGCGCATGGGGTCACCATGGGTGCGCTGGTCGTCGCTGATCGCCGCCACGGAGGGTTTACTTCCGAAGATTTCCAGCTCTTCTCCACCGTGGCGACTCATGCGGCGGTGGTCCTCGCTAACAGCAGCTTCTTTGAATTGATCCGGCGGGGCAAGGAAGAGTGGGAGACAACCTTCAACGCGCTGACCGAGGGCATTGCGGTGGTCACCGCCGACGGCAGGGTGAGCCGGGCGAATCATGCCCTGGGCCGGCTGCTCGGCGTACCCACCGCCTCGATCATCGGGCAGCCGTTCGGTGAGACCGCGATTGGCCAGCCGGAATCGGCACGGCACCTGGTGGACGAAGCGAGGCTTGGTCGGCGGCTCACGCCGCTGATTGCGCGAGCGGCGCGGATCGACCGGATACTCCGCCTGACCGCAGCACCTTTGAATGAGACCGGAGACCGCACCTCGGTGGTGATCCTGATCGAAGATGTCACTGAGCAGCGGAAGCTTGAATCGCAGGTCATCCAGAACGAAAAGCTGGCCGCGGTAGGGCAGCTGGTCTCCGGCGTGGCGCACGAGCTCAATAATCCGCTTACCTCCATCGCCGGCCTCGCCGAGTTCCTGGTCGAGCACAGCCAGCCGGGAGCGAAAGAACGGGAGCACCTTCGCATCATCCACGAGCAGGCGGACCGGGCCGGAAGAATCGTCCGGGATCTTCTCACGTTCGCGCGGAAGGGCGGCCATGAAAAGATCCGGGTCAACGTGAATGATGTGGTCTCCCGGACGACCGCTCTTATGCAATACGATCTCCGGCTTCGCGCAATTGAATTCGAGCACCGGCTGGATCCGGACATCCCGGCTGTGCTGGCTGACCCCTACGAGCTGCAGCAGGTGGTTCTCAACCTCATCACCAACGCCAGCCAGGCCGTCGCCGACCTCCCGGAAGGGCGGCCGCGCATTATCATCGTCACTACTGCCGCGAGAGCTGATGGCGTAACCATCAGCGTGCAGGATTCCGGACAGGGGATCGCGGACGATCTGCTTCCCCAGATATTTACTCCCTTTTTCACGACCAAGGAGGTGGGTCGGGGCACCGGTCTCGGACTTTCGATCAGTTATGGCATTATTGAATCCCACGGCGGGCAGCTGACCTACGCGCTATCGCCGCTCGGCGGCGCCGAGTTCACTATCCAGCTTCCTGTATATGAGAATTCGATGTCGGTGGCCGGCCGGATAGATCCAGCGATGCGAACAGTCCTGCTGGTGGACGACGACCTGACGGTGCACCGGGTCGTGTCGGCGCTGTTCGCGAGCGAAGGTTACGTCATCGATACGGTGCGGACGGGATCGCAGGGACTCAAGCAGGCAACCACAACCCAGTACGATCTCGTCATCGCCGAGGCGCGAGCGGTGGCGGAACCCGGGCTTCTTTTTGTTCGGGCGCTGACGACTGTGCGGCCTCAATACCGCGACCGGCTCATCATTGCCACCGACACGACTCCGATGCCCAATGGCGATGGAATCCCGACGCTGACCAAGCCGTTCAACCTGCGGGAATTAAAGCTGGTGGCGAGGGAGATTCTGCGGCGGGAGGAGATGGCCCACTAGCGGCTGCTGAAAGGCCGGTGTGTGTGATTCCGAGGGAGCACGGAGCCCGCCCGGGTTCGTTCGTGCTGATTGGAAGAAGACTCAATACCCCGCCGCGCTCGCGGGTTTCCATGGTTTGAGCGCGACCGCGCCGACAATTTTGCCGGCCGTTGCTTCTTCGGTTGGCGCGCCCCAGAAATTCCCGCCTGCATCCAGTTTCGGTGCCCGCACAAAGAGCCGATCCGCCCGCAGGAAAACATTGCCCGAGACCTCGGCGTCAGCTCCAGCCTGGTCGATCACCAGCCCCTCTCCGACAGCATCGAACAGGTTGCCCCTGACCTTGGAGTGGGTCGTCTGCTCCATCAGCATCCCGATGTCGAGCCGCGCGAGCGTATTGTCGTGCACCCGGTAGTTGGTGCTGCTCTCGTTGCCGGCCTGGGGGGCGAAAAGGTGAATACCAAAGTGTCCGCCGATGATCACGTTGGCCGCCAGCTCGTTGTCACTGCCATGCTCGATCGCGATCGCCGCTGCTTTCGTCCCCACGATCGTGTTTCCGCGGACAGTATTGCCCGTCGAATAGCCGAGCCAGAAACCGTATGTCGAGCTGTCTGCGCGGTTCTCCAGGAAGACATTCCACGCGCTGAACGTCGACTCGAAGGCATTGTGATATGCGAACGACGCGTCATTCCGGATGACGAGGTTGCCGATCGAGGGCTGCACCAGGGGACGATGCCCGCTCAGAAAGAACCCATCCCCGGATCCGGTCAGATCATTATCAGTTATCAGATTTGAATCGCTACGCTCCCGCAGGAGCAGTCCGGCAGAGTCGCAGCCATGGCTGTAGCGGGAAGATTCGCAGCGGACGTTATGATGGGCAAGATTTCGAACGATGGTGTTGTGCGACGATTGCCAGAGATTGATTCCCCACCCCGTGTTCCCGGACACGTCATTATCCGCCAGGTAGCTGGCGCGGGCGCCAAAGAGACTAATCCCGTTCTGGGCATTACGGGCGATGACGCCGGTGACCATCGCCCCGTCCGTCCACTTGAGCAGGAGTCCGCCGCCATACAGATCGAACGTATCAGGATGAAATATGTCGAGCCAATCCTGCGCGTTGTAGGACTCCGGAGTGGACTTGAGCGCCTGGCTCCGCGAGCCGGACAGTTCGCTCCCGCTTACCTTGTGCCCCCGACCCCCCTCGAGCCTGATACCATAGCGGTATCCCCGGATGGTCCCGCCGAGCACTTCCACCCGGTCGACGCCACGGCTCAGCACGCCAATGCCACTGAACCTGGAAGGCACCGAGTCACCACTCTCGAGCGTGACTCCGGTAAGGTCAAGCCGGCTCCGGCTCGCCGCGATAATGATGACACCTTTTTCCGACGGATCGCTGAGACGGTATCGGCCGGGACAAATCTTGACCTCGCCCTGGATCTGGGTGCCCGCCCGCTCCAGGCGCATGCACGCCGGAGGGGCCGGATGCGGTACTCCCATCGCGGGAAGAAGCAGGGCCAGCGCCCAGGTCGATTTCATGAAGTCCAGAGACGTGCGATGTGTGAACGGCAACACTCCCCCACTCAGCTGATACGCAGAACATCCTCGAGCAGCCCGGCGCTCCCGGCACCCAGCAGTTCCTCAATGTCAGAAAGCGCGCGACGCTCGCGCGGCCATGCGCACCGCTTCGCCGCATCCGGGAGGGTCAGCCATTCATGGGCATCGTGCTCTGCGCTGACCGCCACCTTTGCATCGCGATCGACCAGCGCAACGAAAACCGGCACCAGGGCAACTTCATCCAGCATGTGCTGATAAAAGCTCTCCACCCGGCTCAGGTTATACAACCTTGACGGATGGAGACTGGTTTCCTCGCGCATCTCTCTCAACGCCGCGTCCACCGGCAGCTCATTCGCTTCGATGTGCCCGTGGACCGCTTCCCAGGAACCGGTGCAGCGGGTGTTTATCCCCCGGCGCAGCAGGAGGGCCTCAAGCCCGGCATCGGCGCTACGCACTACATAGACGTCAACGATCGAAACTCGGACCTGCGTCATTCTCCGCCAATCTCGCCGGGGCAGCCCGCCATGAGTGGAGCATCACCAGGAACTCCGTTGGGCGCGCGACGCATGAAGGCGTAATCAGCGGAACCACACCGTCCGAAGGCAGGAGCGACGCGACTATGCCCGGCGCCGCGCGAGCAGAGCCTCGAGCCGGGCCGAAAGAGCCCGGGCGCGAAAAGGCTTGGTCAGAAAATCGTCCGCGCCCAGCTCGAAGACGCGCACTTCGTTGTCTTCATCTCCCTTGGCGGTCAGCACGATGACGGGAATACCCCGCGTCTGTTCCCGGCTTCGAAGCTGCGCCAGCACGCTGTAACCATCGAGGCCAGGAAGGTTGAGATCGAGAACAATGATGTCGGGAGCGTGCCGGTCTATTTCATCGAGCGCCTGCACCCCATCGCGGGCTTCAGCGACCGCATAGCCATCCCGTTCGAGAAGATCCCGCATGACCCGGCGAAGCTGATCCTCGTCGTCGACCAGCAGCACCGTCGCCTGCTGCTTGCCGCTGTCGGCCGGCGGTTGCTCGTCCACCAGCTCAAAGGCGGTGGACAGATCAACCGATGGAAGCGGCGTCAGCACGCTCGCGCCCCGCGGGTTGAGGACTGGCTGGGGAGGTGGCGGCGGAGATGCCACGTCCAGCACCGGAGCAGCGGTTACCCGAAGCAGCTCGTCGAGGCTCGAGTCTCCCGCGAGCACATGCCGAAGCCCGCTTTCCCACAGCGACTTCATTCCCGCCGCCTGCGCGGCTTCCGCAATCTTGTCCGCCGTCGCTCCCGCTCCGATTCTCCGTTCCAGCTCAGGGTTCATCGTGAGCACTTCCACGATACTGTATCGCCCGCGAAATCCGGTCATTGAGCACTCCGGGCATCCCACAGAGCGGAACAGAGTGACATCGGCCGGGACGAAGCGGCGGAGCTTGGCGGGAATCTCCGCCGTATTCGGCTCGCGGCAGGTCAGGCAGAGCCGCCGCATGAGTCGCTGGGCAACGATACCTCGCAGTGCCGAGGCGAGCTTGTATGCCTCGAGGCCCATGTCCACCAGCCGGGTAACGGCATTGGGGGCATCGTTGGTGTGAAGAGTCGAGAGCACGAGGTGACCCGTCAGTGACGCCTGCACCGCGATCTTCGCGGTTTCCGTATCACGGATCTCGCCGAGCAGCACGACATCGGGATCCTGCCGAAGGATGGAGCGAAGCGCAGCCGAGAAGGTGAGTCCCGCTTTTTCGTTCACCTGGACCTGGACGATGTTAGAGCCCAGCCGATACTCGACGGGATCTTCGACGGTGACGATGTTGACTCCCTCGCTCTGGACAAGACGCAGCGCCGAGTAGAGCGTAGTGGTCTTGCCCGAGCCGGTCGGACCGGTGACAAGGACGATGCCTTCCTTGTTCCCCAGGAGGTTGGTGATTGCTTCCCGCTCGTCGGGATACATCCCAAGCGACTCGAGCGTGAGAACCGTTGCCTTGGCATTGAGGATCCGGATGACCACCTTTTCGCCCAGCGTGGCCGGAAGCGTAGAAACCCGGAGGTCCACCGGAGAGCCATTGACGCTCACGCGGGCCCGGCCGTCCTGCGGCCGGAGGCGGTCCGCGATGTCCAGCGAAGACATGATCTTGAGTCGTGAAATCAGCGGCAGTCCCGCGGTACGGGGAATCTTCATCGCCTGGCGAAGCACACCATCTATCCGGTAGCGGACAACGACACCGCCCTCCGCCGGCTCCACGTGAATATCACTCGCTCGGCTCAGGATCCCATCGGAGAGAAGCAGATCGACCAGCCGGATAATGGGCCGCTGGCCGGCCTCTTCCGCCGAGGAGGCGAGGTCCTCGAGCGGTTCTTCTTCGAGCTGCTCGACCGAGTGCTCCTCCATGCCGACGAGCATCTTGGAGACCACGTTTTCCGGACGGTAGACTTCCTCCAGCTTTTCGCGGATACGGGCAGGCGCCGCGAGCTGCATGCGCACCTCGCGGCCGGTGGCGAAGGCGAGCAGCTTTTCCGCGTCAATGTCGAATGGATTTGCGGTTGCGACTTCGATGTAGGAATCGGTGATGCGAAGAGGCAGGACATTGAAGCGGCGGGCGAGCGTCTCCGGCACCGACTCGCGTACCTTGAATTCGAGCTTCGTCATATCCGCCACCGGGAGCCGGAAACGCTCGGCGACGGCGGCGATAACCCGGTCGTCGGTCGTCTTGCGCTTCTGGACCAGGGTTTCCCACAGCGAGGCCGGCGCGCTCTCCAGCTGCCGGAGCGCATCGAGCTCCGGAGCGGATACCAGCGTCTCCATGGTCGGGACCAGCCACTCGTCGGTAAACTGCATCACGCCTCAACTGCGGGAGCGGGAGTCGCGCGGCAAGCCGGGAAATCAGGCTCGTGTTTTTCGTGGTAAGTGCTTGAAAGATGGTCGCGAAAGTGAGATACGGGTAGGGGGTCTGCCAAAAAATGGAACCGGTTGGCTCGAAGAGCATCGCCGTCAGAGTATACCCCACCAATCCCGATGAATCTCGACCGTAAACCCCACCTTCCCGGTTCTCAAACCTACGCCGGCTTCGACCCGGATGAGTCGCATGAACCACTCCAGGGCGACTCCTGCTACCGGCCGGATACCGTCTGATGAGGACCATGGAGTCCCCGTCACCGAACGTTCCGTCCATCCGGCCGCCAGGAAAGGGGCCACGATGATGGTGTGTCCGGTGCTGGCGAATGAACCCAGAGGAATAGCGGGAAAGGGTGCCTCGAACTGGAGTTCCGCCTGGACCAATGCCATCGAGCGACCGCCGTATGCGCGAAAGGGTTCTCCGGGCAGTGTGCTCCGACCTCCAGCGACAAAGCTGCGGTACGCCGGGAGGTGATTGCTTCCCCAGCCGATATAGGAGCGGGAAACGAGCGGGTGTCCGTACAGCTGGGTGAGCCACCGGCTTTCCACAGTCGCGCGCACATAGCCGCGACGACCATCCGCGGCTTCAAGCGAGAGTGCACCCTGGAGATCGTGGGTCACGGCGATGCCGCCACTCGCTCGCTCGAGCCGGAGCCGGAGCCCCGTGTAGTCGCCGGCGCCAAGGGACGGGTTTGGCCGGAAGCTGCCGGTGGCGGGTGAGGCAGTGACTGCCACCGAATGAGAGCTCTCGTAGAAACCCGCGAGGGATGCCGTCGTTCGACCGGTCAGCCGATGGCGAGCCTGGAGCGTTCCACCTTCCAGCAGCACATAGTCCCCGTAGTCGCGGCCAAATTCCTGGGCGGCGATGGAGTTGAAGACCGGGGTGATGACCGGCATGTCACTGATGTCTCGAATGCGGCGATAACCCAGCGCGCTCCATTGAGTGCCGCCCGCAGTTGCCGAAACGCCGAGGCTGCCCAGAAGGCGATGGTCTGACGTCCCGTAAGCTGCGTACGGGCGAATCTGCAGCCGGCTAACACCAGATCCGAACGTGGCGCCGACTCCGATGGTAAGCCCCTGCACCCGGTTGACCTTGATGATGTCGCTGACCGAACGGGCGGCGAGACGGGTCGAAGCGAGCCCTCCCAGCGCCCGCATTCCGGCAATTCGCTCGACATCGACTCTGAGCGCGTCCATGTCCTGCGCGTTGAGTGGCGCCGCGACCTGGGCGACAGCAGAGTCGAGCGATCCCTGGAACTTCGTGCTGTCCTCATTATCCGGCTGGCGGAGGCCGTCGATGGATGGACCCCGGAAGATCTCGGGCGGCAGCTCGGGATTGAATTCGTAATCCCCGATTTCGAACCGGCCGCGAATAATCCCTCGCGCGGGAAAGTCGAGCCAGGTCGTCTGCCGCCGCAACTCAACCTCCTGCCGATAGGGAAGCCAGTACTTTCCCTCCCAGAGTGAATTCTCGAGAACGATGCTGATATCCTCGAGCTGCTGGTCACGATACGCCGCGGGGGTGAAGCTGAACCGGAAGCGCACCAGCGCGGCACTTTCCACTTCGAGATAAATCGTCCCGACGACGAGCGGCTGCCTGAAGTCCCGGGGCCGAACAGCGATCTCGTGCACCGTAACCGAGCGATCGCCGGCCTGGAGGCGCACCGAATCGCGCAAGGCGAAATCATATTGATCGAGCCCCGCCGGAGAGAGCGGATGGACCACGTCGCGAATTTCATCCCCATCACCGATCCGGATCAGGTTTCCGAAGTTGTTGGTGACGACGCCCAGGTGATCCCGGTGGTAGTTGATATCGGTCGGCAGCCACGAGCCGTCACGCCAGCCGAGGATCACCTGCTTGCTCCGGTCCGGGGCCTGCCAATACACTTCGAGCTGCAATTCGTCCGCTTTGACGAGACGGGGCGGCTCGGCCAGTCCTTCCCCCAGTTGCGCGAGGAAGAAAACAAAGCCGTGCGCCCGAGTACGATAGGATTTGAGCGAGGAATCGGCCTGGGCGACTTGTCGCCGCTCGACACCGCGGGCGACCAGCTGCATGACTCTCGGGGAATTCCATTCCTGCGCCCCGGCCGATGACGGAAAGCCTGACACCGCGGCGACAATCGTCGCCCCGAGCGGCACCCACGAACCAAACCAGCGAGAGATCGTGTACCACTTCATGATCACTTCACGCCTCGTTCCGATGCGGAAAGCTCGAAAGATAATGTGCCTCGGCCTCGTCATCGCCGGGGTTGCGGGCTTGGGGTGCAGCGGCCGGCCCGCAGTACAGGGAGCTAATGCCGACCCGGTCCAGGCGAGCAACATTACCCTCCCGGCAGCACAGCTCTACGTGCTCGAAACCTGGGGGACACCCCCCGAGGATACCACGCTGGTTTTCAGCACCCGAGGTGCGCGCACCGTCGTATTGCGACATGCTCCACCAGATAACACCGTCTTCGCGGAACTGGAAATCCCCATGGCCGCGCTGCCGGACAGCTCGGCCGACTCGGTACATCTCTCGATCGCCATTCGTCCTGGTCTCTACGGGGTAACGGTCACCTCAACCCCGGCCTTCAAGCCGGGCGCCGTGCTCCGATTCAAATATGCCGTCCATTTTGCGGCTCCAGTCGCGGCGAGCCAGAAGTATGGCAACCCAGCGCTATTTGAACGAGCACTGGCCGTTGCTGTAGAGCAGAAGGATGGCCAGTTCAAGCTGCTTCCTTCCACCCGCCCGGCGGCCGACAACCTGGCCGCAACCATACCCGGGCCGGGAGTGTACATGGTGGCGGCGCCGCGTTAAGAGCAATGGATGACTTCCTGAATGAATGGTGGGATGTTTCGGCGTGCGGAAGCCGGCAATTAATAACCCGCATGGAATCGAATTCCTCAGGCGGGAAGCTGTAAATTTTCCAATCGTCCATTCCACCAGTCATCCAATAGCGATGCTTCTGCCACTCACCCGAAGTCTCGTCCTCGATGCCGACACGGCGGTCTCCGCTTTCGCCAAGCTGCACCGCGGTCCCTATGGTTTTCTTCTAGAGTCGCTGGAGGGCGGCGAGCGGTGGGCCCGTTACACGTTCATGGGAACCGAGCCCCGAATGGTATTTCGCTATCGCGGAAAACGGCGTGACTGCTGGACGCAGGCAACGGGGTGGCAGGACGAGTCCGACGAGGAACAACACCCCCTGGAGCACCTGGGACAGGTGATGCGTCAATTTCCCGCGGTTCCGGTGCCGGGGCTGCCTCCCTTCACCGGTGGAGCCATCGGCTACATCGGATACGACGTCGTCCGCACGCTCGAAGATCTCCCCCACCCGCCGCCGGACGATCGAGACCTGCCGGATGCGATCATGATGGTGACGGAAACGATCCTGGTGCTCGACAATCTCTACAATCGTGCGACCATCATTCACAATGTTGAGCTCCCGAAGCACGGAAGCGGCGTCGAGCGACGCGAGCTGATCGCGCGTGGCGAGCAGCGAATGGATGAATGGATTTCGCGGCTGATGACCCCGACGATAACTGCGCCTCTCCGGCTGGACCGGGATTCTTCCATCGAAAGCACGTCCGCGTACCCGCGCGATCGCTATATCGCTGACGTGGCAAAGATCAAGGAATACATCTCAGCCGGGGACGTCTTTCAGGTGGTTCTTTCCCGCAGGGTGGAGGTCCCCGCCCCAGATCCATGGCTGGCCTACCGCTATCTCCGCGCTCTTAACCCGGCGCCTTACCTCTTTTTCCTTCACCTGGACGAGCTTCACCTGCTCGGCAGCTCGCCGGAAGTCCTGGTTCGTGTGAGCAATGAAGAAGTCACCCTTCGTCCGATTGCGGGTACCCGGCCGCGCGGCTCGAACCCGGCGGATGATTCGAAGCTGGAAGCCGAGCTGAGGGACGATCCGAAGGAACGCGCCGAGCACCTGATGCTGGTTGACCTGGGGCGAAATGATGTCGGCCGGGTGGCCCGGTATGGGTCAGTGTGTGTGAGCGAGCTGATGACGGTGGAACGTTATAGCCACGTCATGCACCTGGTGAGCGAAGTTCGTGGATCGCTCCAGCCCGGGCACGATGCGCTGACCACGCTGGCGGCGTGCTTTCCCGCGGGGACCGTTTCCGGGGCACCCAAGGTGCGAGCCATGGAGATTATCGACGAGCTCGAGCCGAGTCGGAGGGGGCCCTATGGCGGCGCGGTTGGTTACCTGGGATGGGGTGGCCGAACCCTGGATACTGCCATTGCCATCAGAGCTTGCGTGGTGAAGGAGGGGAGAGCGTGGATACAGGCCGGGGCGGGAATCGTCGCTGATTCAATGGCCGAAGTGGAATTCAGAGAGACCGAATCCAAAGCACGAGCGGTCCTCAAAGCGTTGGGGCTCGCGGCGGCGGCGCAGGGTGAGACAGCCAGCCCGGGAACCCTGCCTGACGGCAAGTAAAGCTCCAGCAGCACGCAGTTTAGGCCAGGCCCGGCCGGTTCGTCCTTTTCACCGTCCTGTGTATATTCCAGCTACGATATGCCTTCCTATAAACTCGTCAATATCGCCGGCGATCAGACCTACGACCTCCCCCAGGAGAGGACCGTGGTGGTCGGACGTGCGGTGACCAGTGATCTCGCCGTCATCGATCCCACGATATCACGCCGGCACGCCGAGCTACGGATCACCGGCGAAGGCGTTTCGGTGAAGGACCTCGAGAGCTCCAACGGCACCTTCATCAACGGATCGAGGATTTCCGAGTCGCTGCTCAAGCCCAACGATTCAGTCACCTTCGGCAAGGTGGTCTTTCAACTGAAGGCCCTCGAAATCCCCCGGGCGCAGCCAACCCCGGCCCCCTTCCAGGTCCCCGGCGGAACGATTGTTCGGCAGATCGCGGTGAGCGGAAGCGGCAAGTCGGATATGGCCAACCTCACGAACCTTGATGGCAGCGCATCCGGCGTGGGACAGCTTCGGGTCAAGGGCACAACCGACCAGGAACGTCAGGCAAAGAAGCTTTCTCTGCTTCTCGACATCTCCCAGACGCTTTCCGGGGAGTTTGACCTCGATCGCGTGCTCACCACGGTCGTCAACATGACGTTCGAGGTGATGAACGTCGACCGCGTATCCATCCTTCTGATGGACCAGAAAACCCGGGAGCTCTATCCCAAGATTTCCAGGAGCCGGCTCGGTGACACTACGTTTTCTCATGTGCCCCGCTCGATCGCATCCAAGGTTGTCGAGGAACGGGTGGGGCTGATCTCCGAGAATGCCGCCGCTGACACCCGGTTCAAGGGGCAGTCCATCATGCTGCAGAGTGTGCGTTCGGCCATGTGCACTCCGCTCATGGCGTCCCAGGAGGAGGTGCTTGGCATTCTTTATGTCGACAGTCTTACGGCCATTGACTCATTCAGCCAGGAAGACCTCCAGTTCCTGATCGCATTCGGCGGACTCGCGGCGCTGAGCATCAAGAACAGCCGGTATGCGGACCAGATCCAGCGCGAGGCGATGGTCCGCTCCAACTTCGAGCGATACTTCGCACCCAACGTGGCGGCAGAAATTGCCATGTCCCAGGATGCGGTAAAGCTGGGCGGCGAGAAACGCCCCATCACTGTCCTGTTCAGTGATATTCGTGGATTCACCCGGCTCTCCGAGCACATGAACCCCGATGACATTGCCCAGCTGCTCACCGACTATTTCACCGAGATGGTGGACATCATCTTCGAGCACGGCGGCACGCTGGACAAGTTCATTGGCGACGCGATCATGGCGCTCTGGGGTGCACCCATTGCCCATGAAGACGATACCGACCGGGCGATGCGAGCCGCGATGGACATGCAGCGCGCGCTCAAGGATCTCAACATCAAGTGGCAGAGTGAAGGCCGTCCGGAGATCGCGATCGGCATCGGGATCAACCACGGCGAGGTGTTTGCCGGCAACATCGGAAGCCACCGGCGACTCGAGTACACCGTCATCGGTGATTCGGTCAACGTCGCGTCGCGGCTCTGCGGGCGAGCCGACAAGGGCGACATCCTGGTGAGCCAGCGCTTCTATGACCTGCTCAAGGAGAGACCCACGGTCGAAACCATGGAGCCTCTCTCGGTCAAGAACCGGAACCAGGCTGTGCCGGTATATCGCGTCAGAGTATA
>JBDTQP010000066.1:0-13953 GCA_039932125.1 Gemmatimonadota bacterium | reverse complement strand
GATGCGGTTGGCCCGGAGGACACGATGCGGGCGATCCTCGAGGTCGAGCCGGCACCACTCAAGCTGGGAGACCTGGACCGGGTACTGGCCAAAGCACTGAGCAAGTCCCCGGCGGATCGTTACCAGACCACGGTGGCACTTGGTCATGACATTTCCCGGTATCTCGCGCATGAACCGGTGGCCGCGCGGCCCGGATCGGCCGGATATCGTCTCGCTCGCTTCCTTCGCCGCAATCGGGTTGCGGTTCTGGCCGGAGCTCTTGCGGTCGGAGGTCTCCTCGCGGCCACGGCCTTCTCCATCTCGCAAATGCGCGAAGCCGAGCGCCAGCGCGATGTCGCGGTAAACGAGAGCCGCCGCGCGGATGCGCAGGTCGAGTTCCAGCATGTGCTGCTGTCGGAGATCGGGGAAAAACCGATGACCATGCTGGAAATTCTCAATGCGGGTCGGCGAGTGCTGGAGACGCAGTATGCGGGCGATGATCGCCTGATGATTCAGTTACTGGTGCAGCTCGCGATGGCGTATGATGACCTGCATGACGATCAGAACGGCTGGCCCCTCATTTATCGCGCGGAATCACTGGCGGTTCGGCTCCAGAGCATGGGAGACCTGGCGCAGGTTCGCTGCGAAATCGCCAATAAACTGCGATTGCAGGGGAAATACGGTGAAGCCTGGACCATGCTGGAATCGACGGATTCACTTGTCGAACGGGAAGGAACGCCAGGGCAGATTGTGGATTGTCTCGGGATCAGGGCCTTCCTTGCCAGTGAGACAGGGAAATCTGAAGAGAGTTTTTCGGCGGCAAGGCGCGCGATAGCCATCAAGGACAGCCTGCACGAGACGAGCGACGCCAACTACATGAACCTGAGTGATGACTTCGCGACCGGCCTCTCTGGTATCGGCCGGAAACGGGAGGCAATCGAGGTCTGGCAACATCTCATCGCTGCAATGGACCGCAGTGGTCGCGGAGGGGTACTCAGCCGCGCCGTCATGCGACACAACATGGCCCTGGTGCTCACCAAAATGGGAAAGACAGCCGAGGCCGAGTCAATCTTTCACGAGGCAATGGAGGTCGCGTCTCGCACCGAGGCGGAGGGAGAGATCAACAATCAGCCCGCGATTCACTACGCGGAGACGGCGCTCACCCAGGGACACACCGATTCGGCCTTTCGCTATTTCAAGATGATCGCGGAGCACGCCGTGCGTGACTCCAGTATGTACTGGGAAGGTCGTGGACTCTACGGACTCGCACGGGCGGAAATCGCCCTGGGCCTGGTGCGCGAAGCACGGCAGGCGAAGCTGAGGCTGGAGCAGATCATCGCAAGGTATCCGCATGTCCAGGATACCGATGATGTGGTGCCGGAGGGGGAAACTCTCGATGGTCTCCTGGCACTTCGGGTCGGCGACTATACCGGTGCAACGGCCAGCTTCAAGGCGGCGCTCGCGGGATACGGCTTTCCGGCCAAAGGAGCCGATCGTCTTGGGGTGGTCGTTATGCTCGCGTCCCGCAGTGCTCTCCTGTCGGGTAAACCCGATGAATCTCTCGAGCTTGCGCGTCAAGCTCTGTCCATCGCAAGCGTCGACTCCCTCACCGATCGGGAAAGCACCCGGGTCGGCGAGGCCCGGCTGCTCGAAGCCAAAGCGCTTCTGGCGGAGGGTGATACCGCCGCCGCCCGACGTTCCGTGGCCCTCGCCCGGGAGAGCCTCCGGGCCGGCGCCGGTGCCAATCATCCCCTCACCCGGGAAGCTGAAGAGCTATCGAAGCAGCTGCCGTAGTCGCGGATTTTCGCTGACCGTATATCGCCCACCGGCAGGCATTTCCACTCCTCGCCCAGGCCGTGTCCCCTTCCCGGCAGCCATTCCGATTAAGCAGTGTAGGACCGAGTCCCCTTCGGCAGTACCACCCACACCGCGCCTGGCGCCAGTCCCTCTATGTTGCGCGCACTCCGTCTCTCCCGATGGATGTTTAGCCTGGCTGTTCTCACCACGGTACTCAACGCCTGCGGTGACAACAATGCCACAGCACCCCGAAGTGCTCCCAACATGGCGGTCGCCACCTCAGGGCTGGCGGATACCGTTCGCCTTCTCGCGGCTGGACGCCACATCGGGCCGCTTCCGTCACCCGCTCCAGTACGTCCGGCGCTCGTAGCCCTCGGTCAGGCGCTCGCCTTTGACAAGATCCTCTCGGGGAATCACGACATCTCCTGCATGACCTGTCACCTTCCCGCACTGGGCACCGGCGACAACCGCAGTCTGTCCATTGGCCAGGGCGCATCAGGTCTCGGCTCGAGACGGAACCATCCGCAGGGTCTCTTTATCCCCCGCAACGCGCCACCGCTCTTCAACCTCGGCGCGCTGAAATCGCTCTTCCTCGATGGACGGGTCTCCACCGACTCGCTCGGCGGATTTCACACGCCAGCCGGCCTCCAGCTCTCGGCGAGTATGACCCGGGTCTTCGAGTTCGGGCCGGTGTCGGCGTTGCCGCTATTCCCGGTCCTCTCACGAGAGGAGATGCGCGCCTTCAGCGGGAATGAGCTGGCGGCTTTCCCCGATGAGAAGATGCAGGCGATCTGGGGAGCGTTGATGAAAAGGCTGGGGACCTATCCCCAGTACGTGAAGATGTTCGAAGCGGCATACCCCGGCACCAAGTTCGATAACATGTCCTTCGCATATGCCAGCAATGCGATCGCCGGATTTCTCATCGCCAGACTGAACTTCAACAACTCGCCCTGGGACCGCTTCCTGGCGGGGCAGAACGATGCATTGAACGCCGATCAGCTGATCGGAGCCAAGGATTTCATGAGCCTCAAGTGCTCGATCTGCCACAACGGACCCGCATTCACCGACAACCAGTTTCATAACGTCGCCGTCGCCCAGCTCGGTCCGGGCAAAGGGAATGGCCCCGGTCTCAACGATGACTTCGGCCGGTTCAATGTTCAGGACCAGTCGGCCATGCGATATGCCTTCCGCACGCCGGGGCTTCGCAACGTCGTGTTGACGGGACCCTACGGCCATGATGGCGCTATCGTCGTGCTCCGGGATTTCATCGCGCACTACAGCGAGTCTGACCTGAAGCTTCGCAGCTACGACCCGTCACAGCTGGAGTCGCTGTTGCAGGGGACATTGCTGGCCAATGCTGACGAAATTCTGAAGACGCGGGATACCATCATCAATGGTGTGGTGATCCCCGATTCACTGGTGGATCATCTTACCGCCTTCATGACGGCCTTGACCGACGATCCCATCCACCGCCCCAGCATCGTCCCCGCCAGGGTGCCAAGCGGGCTACCCGTAGATGCACCGTAAGCAGGGGGGAGGGTCTGGCGCTTCCCCGTTCCAGGTGGATATTCCTCCCCTCCTGTAGCGGAGGGGTCTGATGAATCGAGGACAGATTCAGGAGCTCAAGAGGTCGGAACGGGCGGCGTTCGAACGGGTGCATGCAATGGCACGGGCCGAGCCCTACGATGAGACGAGGTATCACCGGGCATTGATCGAATGGAAATCCGCCCGGCTCGCGTTGCGAAGCCTCGGCATCGCTATCCCCAGGGATCCTGAGGGGATTGATTCAAGACGACCAGAACGAGAGGTGAAGAAGGCCGCCGACCAGTAGCCCACACCACGCTCTGCATCACCAGCAGGTAAAACCACGGGCGATCGTACGCTGACGATCCGCGATCGCCGCAAGCAAAGCCGCAGCAATCTCCCCGTTGCGCAGAAGCAGTTGGCCTGGACGATTGCGGTTCTTCGGCACCACGCCAAATCCCACGAAGAAATGGAAGGCCACCCAGACGACTCCTCGGACCATTGGGGGGTGAGGCAAGGGAAAAAACATTTCATTCCTCTTGCCCCACACCTCACAACCCACACCCCACACCCCACACCCCACACCTCGTAGTTTTGTCACACCCCCATCACATGTTCGCTCCACGTTGAACTTGAGCTGGCCCTGAATTCTCAACTAGTCAGAACCCAGTTTCTAACCACCTCGATGGAACACCAGGCCGGTGTGCTCGTAAACCTCGCGGCAGCGCCGAGGGTGGCGAGACATCGGGCTGGTGATAGTGCTGATCTTCCGTGTGGGGTAACCCCCATGCTTTCGCCCGATCGCCGTCCCACTGACCCCTCCCGCATGCGCCTTTTGAAGGCCATACTACAAGAATGCAAGTACAGAACAATCAACTGATCTTCTCGGCCACGGACCTGAGCAACTTTCTCGCGTGCCCGCATCTCACGCTGCTTTCCCGGCTCCACGCCCTGGGTGAGCGGGTGAAGCCTCATTTTGATGATCCGGGCATCAAGGTCGTGCAGGAGCGCGGGCTGGCGCACGAGAGGAACTATCTGGCGAGCCTCCGCGAGGCAGGGAACCTTCAGGTTGCGGACTTGACGAGTTTACGCGCGGGTGACCGCTCGGTGGCAGCTCTCGAACGCCACGCCTCTGCGACCGTCGATGCCATGCGAGGTGGCGCGGGAGTCATCTACCAGGGCGCACTCTTCGATGGCACCTGGCTTGGATATCCGGATTTCCTGGTCAGAGTAGAGCGGCCGGGCAACTTGGGAACCTGGTCCTACGAGGTGGTAGATACCAAGCTTGCGCGCTCAGCGAAGGCGGGCGCGCTGCTGCAGGTGTTGCTCTATTCTGATCTGCTGTCGAAAGCGCAGGGCATCGCCCCGGAATACGTGCGCCTGGCCCTCGGTGGGCCCGACGCAACCAATCCAACGTTCAGGGTCAAGGATTACTCCGCCTATTTCCGCTCGATCAGAAAAAGATTCCTCGACGCTATTGTGAATGCTCCCGCGGAGTTGCCAACCGCAGTGGATCCGGTCCTTCACTGCGCACTGTGCGATTGGGACGTGGAATGCACCCGAGAAAGACGGGACGTTGACCACCTCGATTTTGTCGCGGGCATAAGCGGGCGAAATCGCCAGATATTGGGCGAGCACGGCGTCACGACTCTCGAAGGACTCGCGACCCTCAGCCTGACGAAGCTGCCCAAGGTGGATGGCATGAGCACCGCCACGCTCTCCCGGATTCAGCATCAGGCGCGGCTCCAGTACGATGCACGAACTGCAGGCAAACCCGGCTACGAATTGCTCAAGCCAGTTGTGGAAAACCAGGGCCTTGCAGCACTGCCACCGCCTTCTCCCGGTGATCTCTTCTTTGACCTTGAAGGTGATCCGTACGCCTTTGACACCGGCATAGAGTACCTCTTCGGTGTAGCCGATATCAATGATCGGTATGATGCGAAATGGTCGCTTGATCGCCCGGCCGAGAAGAAGACTTTCGAGTGGTTCATGGATTTTGTGATCGAGCGGCTGGACAAATATCCCGACCTCCACATCTACCACTACGCCGCGTACGAGCCCACAGCGCTCAAGAAGCTGGCCGTCCGGCATGATGGCAGCGGCTCCCCTGACCTTGCGGCGCTCAAGCGGCTCGCCGGCCGGTACGATACGCGGATCGAAGAGCTGGACCGGCTGCTCCGGGGACGCGTGTTTGTGGATCTCTATCGTGTGGTGAAACAGAGTCTTCGAGCATCAGTCGAGAGCTATTCCATCAAGAAGATGGAAGCGTTCTACGGGTTCACGCGTGAAGTGGACATGCGCGCTGCCAACCATGCCCTCGCCAATTTCGAGGCATGGCTCAATCTTGGCGGAAAACCGGAAGAGGGCGAGGTCCTGCTTCGGGAAATCGAAGGCTACAACCGTGATGACGTGCTCTCGACCCGCCACCTGCGCGATTGGCTCGAGAACCTTCGCTCCGAACTCAGTGAGGGCACAGGTGGTGAGGTGCCCCGCCCGACTTTCGCCGACCCTGAACCGCCGAAGGAACTAACGGAGAAAATCAGGGAAGTTCGGGACGTGATGGAACAGCTGCTCGCTGGGGTTCCCAATGAGCCGGAACAGCGCACGCGAGATCAGCAGAGCCACTGGCTGATAGCACAGATGCTGGAGTGGCACCGCCGCGAGAGCAAATCCATGTGGTGGCAATATTATGAATGGCTGGAAATGAATGAAGAGCAGCTGCTGGAGAACCGCTCCACGCTCTCCGGCCTTGAGTACGTGAAAGAAGTTGGCCCGCTGAGAAAATCAATCGTGTATCGCTATAGCTTTCCGCCTCAGGAGCACGCATTCCGTCCGGGAAAGGATACCCGGGACCCATCCACTCAGAAGTCGGCCGGGTCTGTCGTCGCTATTGATGAGCTTCACGGAACCATTGACCTGAGTCGAGGCAAGGGTAAGACAGCCGCTCACCCTCGCTCGATTCTGCCATTTGACTTCATTTCTGATGAAGTATTGAGGAATAGCCTGCTTCGGATCGGGAAGCATGTCGCAGAACGCGGATCAGCACGTGATCGATTCCCTGCAGCGATGGATCTGCTTCAGGGGATCGCACCGCGGGTCGGGCAGGATGAAGGGTCAGATCTCATGCGGTCGGGAGAAGATGCGATTGGCGCCGCCGGGCGCCTGGTGCTTGCTCTCGATCATTCAATCCTGCCGATCCAGGGACCTCCCGGCGCTGGAAAGACACACACGGCTGCTCACATGATTCTGGCTCTGCTCAAGGCAGGCAGGAAGGTTGGAATCACCGCAACCAGCCATAAGGTCATTTCAAACCTGCTTGGCAAAGTCTGTGAAGAGGCGGCGAAGTCTCACCAGAAGGTTGCCGCGATCCAGAAGGCCGACGATGACCAGCGCTGTCCGGCAGGTGAAGTCGTTGGCGCCGATTCGAATGAAGAGATCCTGAACGGCCTTGTCCGTGGCGAATTTCTGCTCGCGGCCGGGACCGCCTGGCTGTGGGCCCGTGAAGATATGACCAACTCCGTGGATGTGCTTTTCATTGATGAGGCAGGCCAGTTCTCACTCGCAAATGCACTGGCCGTTGCCCCGGCGGCGGGCAGTGTCGTGCTTCTCGGAGATCCGCGGCAACTTGAACAGCCACAGCAGGGACTTCATCCCCCTGGTGCAGAAATCTCTGCCATGGATCATCTTCTCGCCGGCCATGAAACGATGCCAGTGGACCGGGGAGTGTTTCTCGATCAGACATGGCGGTTGCACCCCCGGATTTGTGCATTCACATCGGAGCTCTATTATGAGGATCGACTCAGCTCCCGACCCGGCCTCGAACGGCAACAGCTGCACTGGTCAGGCGATTCCAGTGGAACCGGCCTGCGATGGGATCCAGTTCGACATGAAGGGAATCAGAATGAATCGGCCGAGGAGGTGACGAGAATCTGTGATGTCGTGACTCGGCTGCTCACCGAAGACGCCACCTGGACCAATCGAGACGGAGAGCAGCGGAAGCTCACGCTGGGTGACATCCTCGTTGTATCTCCTTATAACGCGCAGGTGGCGGCGATCGCGGCGTTACTTCCTCAGGGTTCACGTGTGGGGACGGTGGACAAGTTCCAGGGGCAGGAGGCGCCAGTTGTCATCTACTCCATGGCGACTTCAGCCCCCGGTGACGCGCCTCGCGGGATGGAGTTTCTCTACAGCCCCAATCGCTTGAATGTGGCAACGTCCCGCGCTCGATGCCTGGTGATCCTCGTTGCCAATGGTGAGCTTCTCTTTCCCGAGTGCCGCACTCCCGAGCAGATGCGGCTCGCCAACGGCCTCTGCCGCTATCGCGAGCTGGCCCAGGACTTGGCATGACGTCGGCCGCGTACCCTGCACCCTGCACTCTGCACCCACTGTTCCCCACAGGGGGCCATGTCCAGCGCTAAAACCGCCCGTTGGCTCGACCTCATCGCCTACCTGCTGCAGCACCGCTTCCCGGTGAGCCGGGAGGAGATCTTCCGCAATGTCCATGGCTATCTGGACCCCGACGATCCGGAAAGCAGCAGGAAGGAATCTGTTCGCCGTACTTTCGAACGCGACAAGGACGAGCTTCGCAGCCTTGGTATCGCACTGGAAACGGTCCCCATTCCGGACGCCGCGGGCGACGAGCCCGCCGCCGGTTATCGGCTTAGGCCAGGGGCATTCTATCTGCCCTACCTGGAGCTTCACCCGAAAACGGCGGAGCCGGAACCTCGCACCTATCAGGGACTCGCCCGGGTCGAGGTCTCTCTTGCTGATCTCGCCATCCTCGATCGTGCCACCCACGTCGTCGCGCAGCGCACCGAGTCGCTGCTCGGCCGGTCCGCTGCCTCCGCTCGCCGCAAGCTGGAGTTCGATCTGCCGCTCCCGCAATCGGCAATCGAGCGCCTGCTTGCCCGTCCGCTGAGCGAGGAAAACACCCGCACCCTGGAAGTCCTGCAGGATGCCGTATCGCGAAGCGTGGCTGTCAGCTGCAAATATCACTCTATCGGGCGCGACTCGGACGAGGAACGCTCCATCGAGCCCTATGGTTTGTTCTTTAACTGGGGGCGCTGGTACTGCGTTGCCCGGGCGCGCGATCGCGATGCGCTTCGTGTCTTCCGGGTAGACCGGATGCGCAATGCATCACTGGAGAGGGGCAGGGAGGGGACCTTCCAGGTGCCTGCCGACTTCTCTATTCGCTCCTACGTAGGTCGCGCGCCATGGGAGCTCTCCGGCACTCCTCCCACGATCACGCGGGTACGGTTTGCCTTCCCCGAGTCGCGATGGGTCCAGGCACAGGGCGTCGGAGAGGTGATAGAACCAATGATGGAAGACGGCGGCGCGGTGCTCGAGTTCGCGGTGCAGGATTCCAGTCCATTCCTTCGCTGGCTGCTAACCTTCCGAAACCAGGCCGAAGTCTTATCGCCTTCCTCGATGATCGAGCAGCTTGAGCAGATGCGCCAGGCGGTGGCGAGACTCTATGCGTGAATGCTGCCGATGAACTCCCAGGCGCAGTTCAATCGGATCGTGAGCCTGGTCGCTGAGCTGACCAGAAGGAGCCGTCTTGGCGCTGAGTCCGCACGGCTGGACGATCTCGCCCGGCAATTCGATGCCACACGAACCCAGATTCAGGCTGATATCCGCGCGCTGACCGCCGTCGGTGACAATCCCGATGCGGACTGGATGCTCTCTCTCAACGTATCGCAGGAAGGGGATCGCGTCTCCATCAGCAGCGCCGGCCCGTTTCAGCGGCCGATTCGCTTTGCCCGTGACGAGCTCCTTGCAGTACAGCTTGGCCTGGCTACTGTCGCCGAGGCCGATCAATCCCTCACGTCCGCCCTGGCGAAGGTACTGGAGACCGCCGAGCCGGTCCACCATGCTCTCCCCGGTCGCGGGCGGGTCTCGCCTTCCGTGTCGAATCTCGTCCGCGGAGCCATCACCGACCGCCAGCGGCTCGAGCTAAAGTACGCCGGCGAGGCGAGTCTCAGCGGGGTCAACCGGGTGGTTCATCCCTATCAGTTACTCGAGCAGCAGGGCTACACCTATATCGTTGCATGGTGCGAGCTGGCCGATGGCTGGCGTCATTTCCGGCTTGATCGGATCATCGATGCCCTGCCTGCTGGTGCCCACTACGTTCCGCGCACCGACTTCATCCCGGCGAACGACAGCTTTGCCGAGCCGCCAGAAGGCACAACGCCGGTCCAGGTCCGATTTTCTCCGGGCATTGCGCGATGGCTCAAGGAACATCACCCCGATGCCGTGACAAATACGGACGGCGGGCTGGTGGTGACCTACGCGGTCGCCAGTCCCGAATGGTTGATTCGTCACGTGCTCTTCTATGGACCGGAAGCGGAGGTGCTTGGGCCACAGTCATATCGGGAGCTCATGCGTAATCAGCTTACAGGTGCATCAGACTAGACCAGTGCGGGTCTGCCTCAGGATTGCTCCGTTAAACCCCAATACGCTTCCTCAGATTGTCCAGTCGTCAAACAGCAGTAGGAAAACGCGGAAGAGCGAAAACGCGAAAGTGCTCCGTGCAAACACAGCTTCCCGAGTCACCTTCACAAAAAACTTGTTTAAATGAGTTTTGTGGTTTCCCCTAATGATCGATTCCTGGGTCTGTATTTGCTTCGTTATTTTCGTGTTTTCGCGCTCTGCTGTTCTTCGCACTCCCGAACACGGGACCATCCCACAATTGGATATGACCGGCGTTGCTATTTAATTTTTTTGCCCTGAAGCTCGCGGCCGTTCTGATAGAGAATCAGATGGTCTAGTGCGCCGCTGCTATCCCGCTCAAAAGACACTCTCGCCTCCACCGCGCGCAGGAAGAATTCGTTCAACGAAGAGGGATAGATACTGATTTTAGGTTGACCCGTGGCCTGTGCGGTAAGTCTGCTTCCCGCCTTTTCAACCACGATGCTGAAGGCAGGCGCCAGCTGATATTCCCCGACGTACTGCTGCAGCAATGAATCCGGCACACTTACCGGTGCGATCGAGCGAGAGGCCACCAGCGGTCGCAGCTGATCAAGCAGATGGAAGCCGAGGTCATCGATGTCACTCATCGAGCTGGAAAGAATGACGACGGCAACGTGCCGAGTCGTGTCCAGCCCGATAAAGCTGTGGAATCCAGCGGTCTGACCATTATGCCAGACCAGTTCTTGCCCGTTTCCTTTCCAGATATGCCACCCCAGGCCCACCATCATCGTTGAGTCACCCGCTGACCGGTGCGGCTCACGCGCGGATCGCAATACATCGTGCAACGGTGACCGGGGTCGCGGATCCAGGTTGGCTTCCAGGAATGAGAGAAGGTCGCGCGCAGTTGAGTGGAGTGCGCCCGCGGGAGCAAGGGTCGTGAACGTCCAGGGTGGAACGACCTCGCCATCGGCATTGTGACCTATAACCAGCCGCTGCTGAAGCTCGGGTTTCATCGTAATGACAGTTTCCCTGAGTCTCAGAGGATCCAGGACTCGTTGCCGAAGCAGAAGCTCGTATGGCACTCGGGCTCGAGTCGCGAGCGCATGACCCAGCAATCCAGCCCCGAGATTGGAGTACATGTACCTGCTTCCGATATCCCGGGACAGGATATAGCTCGCCAGGAAGTCATAGAGCAGGCTATCGCTGTAGTCAGCATACGGGTCGGCCGGATCCTTCGGGTGAAGATTGGCTGGGAGCCTGGGCAGTCCCGACGTATGTGTTGTCAGGTCAAGCAGGGTGATCGATTGGCCATTCCGCTCCGGCACGTGTGTGCCAGTCGGAAGGAGCGCCTGCACTGGTTCCTGCAGTTTTACCTCTCCCCGAGCTGTCATCTCCGCCAGCAGGATACCCGTGAAGACCTTCGTGATCGAGCCGATCTCCATGATGCTTCGCTCATTCAACACCTGGCCATCGCTGCCCTGACCGTGGACGAAGAACCGCTTTCTCCCATCCGGCCGAATGATCCCAAGCACAATTCCGGTGCTCCATCCGGATTCAACCCTCTGGTCGATCATCGCCTGGATTGCAGAATCGGCTGGGAAAGGATCCTGGGCGAGGGCAGACTGGGGAAGGGCAACAGCAAGGCCCAGAAGCAACGGGTTGAGGATGCGGATCATGCCATGCCTTGGAGGCGGAAAGGTGGCCGGGAACTGCGGATTGTATCGAAAGACGGTGAGATGGGCAACGATCCTGGCGCCGGGCGAATCAGATGTGACCGGGACCGTCGCGAGGACGCCATCCCTTCCTTTATTACTAGCGGCGTACATGAGCTTGGCTCACGCGATTCAATCTGAAACACAGGTACTGTGGTCGTCGTAGAGAAATTTCCAGTCCTCAACAGGCCGACCACGATGCATGCGCGCGTCATCCAGATTCTCACGTTTCTTAAGGTAAATCGCCGGAAAATCCTGCTTGGCTCGGTTGCAGCCTTTTCGGTGACCATCCTGCTCGCATTCACCTACAGTGTCAGCTGTGGATTCCGGGGCTGTCCTTCGATCGCCGAGATTCAGGCCTTTGTGCCGTCACAGGGGGGCCGGGTGCTGGATCGAAACGGGGATCTCCTCGGATATCTCGACCCGGTTCGCCGGCTGACTATCCCCCTTGAAAAAATTCCGGACCAGGTTCGGCAAGCCTTTATCGCGGTTGAAGACCGCCGTTTCACCCAGCACGGCGGCGTGGATTGGCGCGGAGTCGGGCGAGCGCTCTGGCGGGACGTTTCGACCTTCGGCGTCCGGGAAGGTGCCTCGACGCTCACGATGCAGGTCGCCCGCAGTGGTTTTCTGGACGCAGGGCCCGGCGATCGATCCCTCGGCCGGAAGCTGATTGAGTTCAGCCTGGCCCCGCGAATCGAGAAGGCACTCTCCAAGGACCAGATCCTCGAGCTCTACCTCAACCTGATTTATCTCGGCGATGGCACCTACGGTGTCGAAGCCGCCAGTCGACACTATTTCGGCAAGAGTGTGAATAAACTGAGTCTCTCGGAGGGCGCGATGCTCGCCGGACTCCCTCGGGCGCCATCCGTCTTCGATCCTCGTCGCCATCCGGATCGGGCGCTGTCCCGGCGGAATCTTGTTCTCGCGCTCATGGCCCGGGAGAAATTCATTTCTGAGGACGATGCCTCGACCGCCGCGAAGCAGCGTCTCCGTGTGGCGATGGAGGGATGGAGTCCCCAGCAGCTTGCTTCGTACGCCGTGGAAGCGGTACGCGATGTCGTCGAGGCTAAGGTGCGCGGGGGCGATCGCCTTGGGGAGATCACCGTCCATACCACCTTCGATGTTACGGCTCAGCGCGCCGCGGAGCGCGCAGTCAGGGATCGTGCGGCGGCGATCGGCCGGGGAGTGGAAGGTGCCATGGTCGCCCTGGATCCTTCGTCGGGTGATGTGCTCGCGATGGTCGGCGGAGTGGGACCGGCGCGCGGGGGGTTCAATCGCGTGTTCCTCGCACATCGCCAGCCGGGATCGGCCTTCAAACCCTTTGTCTATGCGGCGGCGCTTGAGTCGGGACTCACCCCCGCCACGCTGGTCGACGATGAGCCGGTCGAGCTGGTAGACGCGGGCCGCGTCTGGCGTCCCAACAATTCCGGCGACCACTACCTCGGCACAATTACCCTCCGATCGGCTCTTGCGCACTCAGCGAATGCTGCGACGGTGCGCGTGAGCCAGCACACCGGTATCAACCGGGTGGTCGATATGGCAAGGCGAGTCGGCTTCTCGAGCCCGTTGAATTCCCTGCCATCGCTGGCGCTGGGCTCTGCTGAAGTCACCCCGATGGAGCTGGTCGGCGGGTATGCACCCTTTGCCAATGGCGGTTCGAGGGTGGAGCCGGTGTTCCTGGTCAGTATCGAGGTTGGCGGGAAGACCGTGTATCAGGCCGAGCGCACGCCGCCGACCCGCGTTCTCGATTCTGTCACGGCCTTCCTGGTGACCTCAATGCTGCGTTCCGTGGTGGACGAGGGAACGGGCTACACCATCCGGAGTCTTGGCGTGTATGGCCCCGTCGCGGGCAAGACGGGGACGACAAATAACGGTGCTGACGTATGGTTCGTGGGGTACACGCCGACGATTCTGGCCGGTTTCTGGTTTGGGTATGACACGCCGCGCTCACTGGGCGGCGGAGCTTCTGGTGGGCGCCTCGCGGCACCGGCCTGGGCCTCGTTCTATCGTCGCGGCTGGGAAAGCAACGAACAGGACGATGACTGGGAAGTCCCCGAAGGCGTGGTGGAAGAGCGGATCGATGCGGACAACGGTCTGCTGGCGGGAGAATACTGTCCGAATGTTCGTCGCGAGTATTTTCGGGAAGGCACCCAGCCTACGGAGTACTGCCAAACGCACGATGACTGGTACGACGGCTCAGGCGGCCCCATTCGTATTAATGTGCGCTCCGCGGTTCGCGGACTGATTGATTTCTTCAGGGGAAAGAGGCATGAAGATCGGTAGCTAATGTTAGTGCTGGGTGCTGGGTGCTGGGTGCTGGGTGCTGGGTGCTAGGTGCTAGGTGCTGGTGCTGAGTACTCTACCAACTAGCCACTATCCACCAATCATTCTACTGGCTGTTGAAATTTCTGTGGAGACGTGCGAAAGAAGCACAATCGTGACAGTTCGACAATGTCGCTGTGACTGATGGGAGTCAGGTTGAAAGGTCACCTGAAAGAAGGTTCCGATCCGTGACTTCCTTGAGCGCCTGACG
>JBDTQP010000065.1:0-13983 GCA_039932125.1 Gemmatimonadota bacterium | reverse complement strand
AGAGCTTTCGGGTCCACATCATTCGAACGTCGCTCGACCGTACCGCCTTTGCCGGCTATGAGCCGGGAAGACGAGTGAACCTGGAGCGCGCGCTGCAGATGGGAGATCGGCTTGGCGGTCACATGGTGCAGGGACACGTGGACGGGATGGGGACGGTAACCGGCGTCGAGCTGATCGAAGACGCGCTGCTCCTTGATATCGAATCTCCCAGCGCTGTTGCCGCGGTATCAATGCCGCTCGGATCCATTACCGTCGACGGGGTGAGCCTCACGGTCAATGCGCGTCCCGACGCTCAGACCATCCAGGTCTCCCTCATTCCCCATACACTGGAACACACCACCCTCCGTGACCGGAAGGTGGGAGACAGGGTACATTTGGAGTCGGATGTGATCGGCAAGTACGTTCAATTCCTGCTGCAGAGGGCCGGCATAACCGATAGTACAGCGAACCGAGGCAATTGACCTTCTGCACCGTGTCACAAGGTTCTGGATGACATTTGGCACAATCGAGCAGGCGATCGAAGACCTGCGAAATGGCAAGCTCATCATCGTAGCTGACGATGAGGACCGTGAGAACGAGGGGGACCTCGTGTGCGCGGCTGAGCTGGTCACGCCCGAAACGATCAATTTCATGGCGACCCATGGACGGGGCCTGATCTGTCTTGCCCTCACCGCCGAACGGTGTGAACAACTCGGGTTACCCCAGATGTCAGCGCGGAACACGGAGGCCCTGAGCACGGCGTTCACGGTAAGTATCGATGCCGAGCGGCGGTTCGGTGTGACGACCGGAATCTCGGCCGCCGATCGCGCCGCGACGATCCACGTTGCAATCAACCCCGCCACCGTGCCTACCGATCTCCGCCGTCCCGGCCACATCTTTCCTCTTCGCGCCCGTCCGGGCGGTGTGCTGCAGCGGGTCGGCCAGACCGAGGCCAGTGTTGATCTTGCTCACCGCGCCGGACTGATTCCGGCTGGCGTAATCTGCGAGATCATGAACGCCGATGGCACCATGGCCCGGCGGCCGGAGCTGGAACAATTCTCCCAGCAGCACGGTCTCACCTTTATCAACGTCGCTCAACTTGTCGCCTATCGGCTGAGCTCGGAAAATCTGGTGCATCGTGTGGCCGAAGCACGGCTGCCAACCGAGTTCGGCGAGTTCCATATTATCGGGTATCGCAACGACGTGGACTCGGCGGAGCACGTGGCCCTGGTGCTGGGAGAAGTCAAAGGCGAGAAGAACATTCTCGTCCGGATGCACTCCAAGTGTCTGACGGGCGACGTGTTCGGGTCCATGCGCTGCGATTGCGGCCCGCAACTTCATGCCGCCATGCGGAAAATCAGCCAGGGGGGAAAGGGAGTGATCGTCTACCTCGACCAGGAAGGTCGCGGTATCGGTCTGCTCAACAAGCTGCGCGCCTACTCTCTCCAGGACGAAGGGGACGACACCGTCGAAGCCAATCGGCGACTCGGTTTTGGAGCCGACCTTCGGAACTACGGCATCGGGGCACAGATCCTTCGCGACCTCGGGCTCTCTTCCATCCGCATCATGACGAACAATCCACGCAAGCTCGTGGGCCTCGAGGGCTATGGCCTGGAAATCAGCGAGCGCATTCCGCTAGAACCCGACCCCAACGCTGAAAATCGCAGCTATCTCAACGCCAAGCGGGACAAACTCGGCCATCTCCTTGCCAATTAGTCGTGGCTGAACTTTCTGGACGGCTTCGGCCGGTGGGCCGGGTGGCGATTGTCGTCAGCCGCTATAACGAGGTCGTCACCGGACGGCTGCTCGAAGGCGCGCGCGCATGCTGCGTGGAATCGGGGATCGCCGACCACGATGTTGATGTCCTCTGGGTGCCCGGTGCCTTTGAGCTGGTGGTGGCTACCGATGCATGCGCCGCGAGCGGACGCTACGCCTGCGTCGTCGCTCTGGGAGCGGTTATTCGCGGCGAAACTCCCCATTTCGATTTTATCGCCAGCGAGACGACGCGTGGTCTGGGGCAGGTGGTTCTCACGCACAGGATTCCCGTCGGGTTCGGCCTGCTCACGGTCGACAACCTGTCCCAGGGTCGCGAGCGGGCTGGTGGAACGGCCGGAAACAAGGGATACGAGGCGGCAGAGGCGGCCATTCGCGCGACGGATCTACTTCAGCAATTGAGGACCGATGGCGCTCGGCCTTAGAACCAAGACCCGGGCGCGAGCGCTCCAGATGCTCTATGCGTGGGAGATGCAGGGTTCTCCGCGCGTGGTGGATGTCGCCAGCGGCCTCGTCCGCATCGCCGGCCGGGTGCCGGTTGCGCTGGAAGAAGCGGAGAAGCTCGCCGAGGCCGTGATTGCACAAGCGGATGCCCTGGACGAAACGGCCGCTCACGCGGCGGAAAACTGGAGGATCGAGCGGCTGGGCTCCATCGAGCGGAACCTGCTTCGTCTCGCGATCTATGAATTGACCACCGAATCGGCGCCTCCCAAGGTGGTAATCAATGAAGCCATCCAGCTGGCCCACTGGTTTGGCGGGCGGAAATCGCCAGGGTTCATCAACGGGGTTCTCGATCGCGTCGCCCATTCACTGGGACGACTGTGAACATTCTGCTGGTCAACTGGCAGGACCGGGAAAATCCTCAGGCGGGGGGCGCCGAGGTCCATCTCTTTGAGATATTTTCGAGGCTTGCCGCCAGGGGTCATCGCATCAGGCTGGTCTGCTCCGGGTGGCAGGGGGCGCCGTCAGAGGCGGTCACCAATGGGATATCCATCACCCGCAGCGGCGATCGCAACTCGTTCACCCTGGTGGGCCGGGCCGCGGTAAAAAAAGCGCTGGCTCTCGAGACGCCGGACGTCCTGGTCGAGGATATCAACAAGCTTCCACTCTTCCTTGGTGGACTGACGCGAGCGCCGTTGTATGTCATCATCCCCCATCTCTTTGGCGACACCATTTTCCACGAAGCATCCTTTCCAGCAGCGGCCCTGGTCTGGCTGGCGGAGCGGCCGGTGCCGTGGGCGTATCGAAGGGCAGCGTTCCACGCGATCAGTGAGAGCACAGGCCAGGATCTCGAGGCCCGAGGTGTGCCTGGCGAACGTATCCGGGTCATTCACCCCGGCGTGGACAGCCTTGCGCTTACTCCGTCCCTGGAGCTTCGCTCGGCGGCACCAGCCTTTTTGTATCTCGGAAGGCTCAAGCGGTATAAAGGAGTGGAGACGGCAATTCGCGCGCTGGCCGTTGCGCGGCAGAGCCGCCCGGATCTTACTTTGGATATTGCTGGAACTGGTGACGATCGCCCCCGCCTCGAAATGATCAGCGCGGGCCTGGGCCTGACCGGTGCGGTCCGGTTTCACGGCTTCGTGAGCGAAAAGGAAAAGCTTCGCTTGCTCCGGAGCACCTGGGCCACTGTTTTTCCGTCCCCGAAGGAAGGTTGGGGAATAACAATCATCGAGGCCGCCGCCTGCGGGACGCCTTCACTCGCATCGGATAGCCCAGGACTTCGGGACTCTGTGCGAAATGGCGAAACCGGTTTCCTGGTTCCGCACGGCGACGGGCCGGCACTGGCGGCGCGGATGCTTCAGCTCGCCGCGAATCCAGACCTGATCAGGACCCTGGGGACCGCCGCCCGCCACTATGCGGAATCGCTGACCTGGGAAGGAGCAGCCGCAGAGACTGAACAGCACCTGGAGACTACCATTCGCAATCAGGGAGGTGTCCCCACTCTTCCACCACTTCACGCGAGTTAGCCGGCATTCTTCTGATCGCCTGTCATCGAATCACGAGGAGCAAGGCATGCATATCGTCATCACCGCTCTCCATTGCGAAATTCCCGACGCGCTGAAGGAACGTGCTGAGGCCATAGTCGAACGGCTCGGCCAGTTTGCCGCGCGCGCGGTCGAGTGCACCGTGGTTTTTTCGAAGGATCACAATACGGCTTTGGCCGAGGTGCGGCTGCATGTGCCGAAGGGCAAGCTGCTGGTTGCCGAGGCCCCGGGGCCCGATCATCGCAGCGCCCTCGATCGAGCGGAAGAAAAAATTCGCAACCAGCTGGACAAGTCATTCCTCAAACCGCGCGCGCGAGCCAGGGCCGACCTGGCGTGAACCTTCGCATCCGGGACCTGCTCACTCGCAAGGGGGACCCGCTCCAGCTCAAGGCGCTGACCGGAGAGACCGGTCTTGATCGGGTCGTGCAGGACAGCGAGGTTGCAAGCCCCGGGCTCGCTCTGGCCGGCTACACCGGGCGCTTCGCGCCGCAACGGCTTCATGTCCTCGGCGAAACCGAAATCACGTACCTCAACTCGCTGGACCCGGAAGCCCGGCAGCGAAGCCTCGATACGCTCTTCGGGTTTGACCTCCCCTGTGTCTTCATCACGAAAGGGCAGGAGGTTCCGGCCGAGCTGCTCGCGGTGGCGCAGCGAGCCGGGGTTCCGCTTCTTCTGACTGCTCTCAAGACGGCGGAATTCTATCGGCGGGTCAAACCGATCCTGGAAGAGGCTTTCGCTCCACGGACAACCCTGCACGGCTCCCTCGCGGACGTATATGGCGTAGGTCTGCTGTTTATTGGCCGGTCGGGGATCGGGAAAAGCGAGTGCGTGCTGGACCTGGTAGAGCGCGGGCATCGGCTGGTCGCCGATGATGTCGTGCAGGCCACCAGGCGCGGGCAGGATATTCTCATTGGACAGGGTCACGAGCTCGCGGCGCATCACATGGAAATCCGGGGCATCGGGCTCATCGATATTCCGCGGCTGTTCGGCGTGCGTTCCGTCCGGCAGCAGAAGCGCATCGAGGTCGTCGTTCAGCTGGAAGACTGGGAAACGACCGGGGAAACGGAACGCACCGGGCTCACCCACTCCGAGACCGTCATTCTCGATGTCGTGATCCCCAGGGTCATCGTCCCCCTCAACCCGGGAAAGAATATCACCGTCATGTCCGAAGTCGTCGCCATGGCCCACCTGCTTCGCTATTCCGGCGTCGATATGGCCGCTGCGTTCAATGAGCGCCTCATCAGGAAGATGAAAGAGCAAAAAGGCCTGCGCGAGTATCTTACGGAAGACTATGAGTGAGATGATCCGCGGAGTGGTTGCCTGCCACGGTGGGCTGGCCGAAGCATTGATCGACGCAACCGAGAAGATCAGTGGCGTTCACGGTGCCATGGTGCCGGTGACGAATGCCGAATGCGATCGCGGCCTGATTGAGCGCCGGATCGCTGAGGCCGTAGGGCAGGGACCCGCTCTTATCTTCACCGATTTGCCGAATGGCTCGTGCCTGATCGCCGCGGCGACACTCGCCAGGCAGCAGGGCCGTGTCCGCGTGGTCACCGGCGTCAATCTCGCGATGCTGATCGATTTTGTTTTCCGCCGTGATCAGCCGCTCGATGAGGTCGCTGATCGCATGGCCGCCACCGGGCAGAAGGCAATCCAGGTTCCCTGATGCCCATACTGCTTTACCGGATTGATGACAGGCTGATTCACGGGCAGGTGATCATCGGGTGGGGACGCCCACTGGGCATCGACTTTATTGTGCTGGTGGACGACCAGGTTCGCGCCAGCGCCTGGGAGCAGGACCTCTATCGAATGGGCGTTCCGCCCGAAATTGAAGTCGTCTTTGTGAGTCCCGCTGAAGCGGCCGCGCGACTCCCCGGCTGGAACGACGGCGACCGTCGAGGGATCATCCTCATGGGCGATATTGCCACCATGATTCAGCTCCATGATGCCGGTGCAGTGATCGCGTCCGTGAACCTGGGCGGTGTTCATCACAAACCGGGCCGATCCGAACGCCTGCCCTATCTCTACCTTACGGATGACGAGCTTCGCGCCCTGCGCGACCTCGAGGCTTCAGGGGTGGCGGTGAGCGCCCAGGATCTGCCCACGGCAACTCCAGTCAACCTGCGATCACTCCCATGAGTGTGCCGCTGCTGCTGCTTGCCGCATTGCTCGTCTGGGGCACCCTGGTTGGCCTCGATGTTGTCTCGGTGCCCCAGTTCATGATTTCCCGTCCGTTAGTCGCCGGAACGATTACCGGCGCCATCATCGGGATGCTGACTCCCACCGCCACCATGGCCGGCTCGCTGATGACGGGCATCCTGGTGGGCGCGATACTCGAACTATACGCGCTCGACGTGCTGCCGTTCGGTGCGTCACGGTATCCCGACTATGGCCCGGCCACAGTCGCGGCGGTGTACACCGCGATGGACTGGCCAAGGCCCGAGGTGGGACTGGGAGCGGGTGTGCTGGTTGGACTTCTCACAGCGGTCCTCGGCGGCTGGCTAATGCAGGTCGTTCGACGGGCAAACGCGCGCGCGATTCAACGCCGCTCCGCCGCCCTCTCTGCTGGAGAGCAGGTGGCGATTCGGGCTCTCCAGTGGGGTGGTATTCGCCGGGACATCGCACGAAGTGCGGGTGTGACCGCATGCGGACTGGGGCTTGCCATGCTCATCTGGCCACTGATCCCGGCCGGCACGGACAACTTTGCCTGGCTAAGCGTGATGGCAATCGGCGGCGGCATCTCGGCTGCGGTGAGTGGCGCGATTCGTTCGGCAGGCAGAACCCGCCGCCTGGCCTGGGTCTTCGCGGGACTTGTCGCCGGCGGGCTGATCGTGGTGCTTCGATGAACGGACAATGGCGCGCCTACTTCCGCCTCCTGGCAGTGCAGGGGGCCTGGAATTATGAACGGATGCTCGGGGTCGGGATGGGCTACGCCGCGGAGCCGCTGCTCGAGGATCTTCGTTCGGCCGACCCTGCGCGATACGCCGAGGCGGCTGTTCGCTCCGCCGAATTCTTCAACTGTCACCCGTACATCGCCGGTCTGGCACTGGGTGCCACGGTGCGCGCTGAGTACGACCAGATACCCGGCCCTCAGATTGTCCGTCTTCGCACGGCGCTCTGCAGCCCGCTCGGCGCTCTCGGCGATCAATTATTCTGGAGCGGTGTGCTCCCCGCGCTGATCGGCGGAGCGCTGGTGGCCACCGGCCTTGGCGCCGGGGCAGGGGTCGTCCTCGCGTTTCTGGTTCTGTACAATGCTGGCCGGCTCGCGACCGGATACTGGTCACTTCGCACCGGGCTCCTGACCGGCATGAACGTGGGCCGGGCGATCAGCGCTTCATGGCTGCCTCGCGCCGCTCGCTTCGTGGGACCCATCGCAGGTTTCGTCATCGGCGCTGCCGTTCCAGTCATCGCTTCGTGGGCATTGGCATGGGCTCCCTCCAACCGGATTTTGGCTGCGCTCGGAGTGGCATGCGCCGGGATCGTGCTCTCGCTGCTTTTCCGGCACCGGGTGACGTCCGTGCGTTTTGGTCTGGCTCTCCTCGCACTAACATTGGTGTGGCGATGGACGACCTCCTGACTCAGCGCGATGTGCAGATCGTCAACTCGCTCGGGATGCATGCCCGGCCGGCGGCGCTTTTTGTCAAGCTCGCCACGACATTCAGCTCTGAAGTGGAAGTGGGCAACGACTCGATGATGGTGAATGGCAAGAGTATCATGGGAGTGATGATGCTCGCGGCCGAGTGCGGCAGCACCATTCGCATTCGCGCAACGGGAGACGATGCGGCAAGCGCCGTCGACGCGCTTGCGGACCTGGTGTCCAGAGGATTCGGTGAGAAATGAGTGAGCGGCTGGTGCGCGGCATTGGTGTTTCACCGGGGGTCGCTTATGCCCCGGCGGTGCTGGTACGCTGGGAGCTTCCCGATGTGCCTGACCGCACCGTCACAGCCACCCAGGTCGATGGTGAGGTCATCCGTCTGCACGAAGCGGTCGAGGCGGTCGCTGCTGAGCTCGAGATGTTACGTGAACGGGTCCTGCAGCGGGCCGGCGAAGAAGAATCGCGGATTTTCGACGCCCAGATCCTGATGGCGCGGGACGGCGACTTCCTCGCCAGCGTCGAGCAGCTCATCCGGAAGAATCAGCTGAGCGCGGAGACCGCCTTTGAGTTCAAGTCGCTGGAGCTGCGCAATCTCTGGGGCACCTCCGGGAGTGCCCGCCTGAGGGAACGCGTCGCCGACCTGTCCGCCGTCCAGATGCGCATGCTTCAGCGACTGCTCGGCGTCCACGAGGACCGGTTGTGGAAGGGCGAGGAAGGCGAGCGCGTGATCGTCGTGGCTCACGAGCTTTCGCCCGGGCTCACCGTCCAGTTTGACCGTGACTACGTCGTCGGTCTGATCAGCGAAGAGGGAACCCGTACGTCACACGCCGCCATCCTCGCCCATTCGCTGGGCATTCCCGCCGTGATGGGGGCCGTCGGCGCTCTGGCGCGGATCAAGCCCGGAACGCCACTTCTTATTGACGGGCAGAGCGGGGCGGTGCTGCTGGACCCGACGCCGGTCGAGCGCGAAGAGACGATGGCCTACATCATCCGTCGTCGCCGTCTCGATTTCGAGCTGCAGGCCACACTGGACCAGCCATGCTCGACCGCGGACGGCCATCGCATCGCTCTGCTCGGCAACGTGGATCTTCCCGAGGAGATCGAGGCGGCACAGTTGAATGGCGCCGAAGGCGTCGGATTGCTTCGAACGGAGTTCCTCGTGGTCGGCCGCGCCAGCCTGCCAACCGAGGATGAGCAGACAATCTACTTCCGGCGCATCGCCGATGCGTTCCACGATCAGCAGGTCGTGATCCGCTCGTTCGACCTGGGCGGCGACAAATTCCCGGCCGCGTTCCAGGCTCCGACCGAGCCGAATCCGTTTCTGGGCTGGCGCTCCATCCGTGTCTGTCTCGATCAGCCGGAAATTTTCCGGCCTCAGCTTCGCGCAATTCTCCGCGCGGCGAAGGATCGACCGCTCAAACTGATGCTTCCGCTGATTACAACCGTCGAGGAGGTCGTCGAATCGCGCAGGATGCTGCTGGAGGAGTCTGAGTCGCTCGCGAGCGCCGGCATACCTGCAGCAGAAATGGTTCCCGTTGGTGTCATGATTGAAACTCCAGCCGCGGTCCTGATGGCGGACCAGCTGGCCGCGGTCAGTGATTTCTTCAGTGTCGGGACCAACGATCTCACGCAATACACCCTCGCGGTCGATCGGGGCAATGCCCGGCTGGCGAACCGCTTCTCGTCGCACCATCCTTCGGTAGTGCGCCAGCTCAGCATCGTCGCCCAAGCTGCGACCCGCGGCGGGATCTCGGCCAGTGTCTGTGGTGAAATGGCGTCCGACCCATTCTCCGCGATTCTGCTGGTGGGCCTGGGGTACGACACCTTGAGCGTATCACCACAGGATCTCCCGCTTATCAAATGGGTGATCCGGAAAATCCCGCTGGAAGCGGCCAGGCGCGCGGCCGCGGATAGTCTCGCGGCCGCCACGGCGGAAGGTGTTCATGCGGCGATCCGCGATGTCGTTCGACAGCATATCGATATGCGGCTGCTGGGCTCTGGGGCCCTGTTGCAGGGGGGGGTCAGCCCTGCTAATCTTCAGCGCGCCGGCGCCAAGTTGTAGCCGGGTTTTTCCACACGACGTGGTGCATTCAGGGGCGGCTACAGCGGCGCAGGCGTCGCGGGCTGCCCCTCGCAGTGAGTAAGGCTGAGTTTCCACTTCCTTTTCCCGGACCATCTTCATGGCCTTGCCGAGGCGGCACGTTTTCACTTCTGAATCAGTTACCGAAGGTCACCCCGACAAGGTTGCCGACCAGATTTCGGATGCAGTGCTTGACGCCATTCTGCGGGACGACCCCAACGGGCGTGTCGCGTGCGAGACGCTGGTCACCACCGGCATGGCCGTTGTCGCCGGCGAGATAACGACGAGTACCTACGTTCATATTCCCGACATCGTACGCGCAACTATTGAGGCCATCGGCTATACCGACGCTACCTACGGCTTCGACGCGCGTACCTGCGCGGTTCTTTCTTCCATCGACCGGCAGTCTCCAGATATCGCCCAGGGTGTCGATGTAGGAAACCGCGGCGTACAGGGCGCGGGTGACCAGGGCATGATGTTCGGGTATGCGTCGAACGAAACCCGGCAGCGCATGCCGCTCCCCATCATGCTGGCCCATCGCATCACCGAGCGACTGGCCCAGGTGAGGAAGGGCCTTAACGGGATTCGCCCGGTGGAATGGCTCCGGCCCGATGGGAAGTCTCAAGTCTCCGTCGAATACGAGGGCGATCGTCCGATCGGAGTGAAGACCGTCGTGGTCTCGACCCAGCATGCTGAATACAAAGGATCGCGAAAGCTCGCCTACGGCACGATCCGCGAGACGGTGATAGAAGAGGTGATTAAACCGGTGCTGGAGCAGGCGGGGCTGGAGACGCGGCGCACGCGTTTCCTCATTAACCCGACCGGTCGTTTCGTGATCGGCGGCCCGCACGGCGATGCCGGACTCACCGGGCGGAAGATCATCGTGGATACCTACGGCGGGATGGCTCGTCACGGCGGCGGCGCCTTTAGCGGCAAGGATCCTTCCAAGGTCGATCGTTCAGCCGCGTACGCCATGCGGTGGGTAGCAAAGAACATTGTCGAGGCCAAACTGGCTCGCCGGTGTGAAGCACAGGTCGCTTACGCCATCGGCGTCGCCGAGCCGGTCTCGATCATGGTTGATTCGTTCGGAACCGGGGCGATCCCGGATCGTGAACTGGAGCGGATCGTGAGCGAGGTCTTCGATCTCACGCCCGCCGGTATCATCAGCGCGCTCAAGCTCAAGAAGCCGATTTACACACCCACAGCCACGTCCGGTCATTTCGGGCGGCGGCCAACGTCCGGCAAATTTCAAGGAAAGCCGGTCGACTTTTTCACCTGGGAACAGACCGACCGCGTAAAGCAGCTGCTCGCGGCGGCGCGTTGAGGATCTCATGACGGTTCAGACCGCGGATGCACAGCACGACGTAAAGGACATCACCCTCGCCGATGAAGGACGCCGCCGCACCGAGTGGTCCGAGCGTTCAATGCCGGTGCTGCGTCAGATCAGGGCCCGTTTCGCGAAAGAGCAGCCCCTCAAGGGCGTTCGCCTTTCCGGGTGTCTCCATGTGACGACCGAAACGGCCAATCTGATGATCACGTTGCGTGCGGCCGGGGCGGAGATTGCGCTCTGCGCTTCCAATCCACTTTCCACCCAGGACGACGTCGCGGCGCACCTCGTGCGCGATCACGGCGTGCATGTCTTCGCGATCAAGGGCGAGGATAACGAGACCTACTACACACATATCGCCCAGGCGCTCGCGTTCGGCCCGGACATGACCCAGGACGATGGCGCCGATCTCGTTGGTTCGCTGCACATGATCGCGCTGAATCGGCTCGACGACCTGGCTCCTCCCATCCGCAAATGGGTCGAGACCCTCTCCGGCGAGGAACGCCGCGAACTGGTCTCCCGGATCCGCGGTTCGACCGAAGAGACGACGACCGGTGTCATACGGCTCAAGGCAATGTCAAAGGAGGGAATTCTCCAGTTCCCCATCATCGCCGTCAACGATTCCAATACCAAGCACATGTTCGACAACCGCTACGGCACCGGGCAGTCGACGCTGGATGGCGTCGTCCGCGCGACGAATATTCTGCTGGCAGGCAGCAACGTGGTCGTGGCGGGGTACGGCTGGTGCGGCCGGGGAGTGGCGAGCCGCGCCAGAGGCGCCGGAGCCAGCGTCATCGTCACGGAAATCGATCCACTCGCGGCGCTGGAAGCACGAATGGATGGCTTCGATGTGCGAACCATGGCGGAGGCGGCTCCCATCGGCGATCTCTTCATCACTCTGACCGGTAATCTCAACGTCGTTCGCCCGGAGCATTTCTCGGTCATGAAGGATGGCGCGATCGTCTGCAATTCCGGCCATTTCAACGTGGAGCTGGATCTCGAAGGCCTTGCCCGGATCGCGAGCGAGCGCCGGATGGTTCGCAACATGGTGGAAGAGTTCCTCGTGAAGGGCCGCCGCATCATGGTCCTTGGCGAGGGTCGCCTGATCAATCTCGCAGCCGCCGAGGGTCATCCCGCGAGCGTGATGGACATGTCCTTCGCAAACCAGGCACTGGCTGCCGAAGTGATTGCGAAGGAATCGGCAACGTTGAGCAAGTCGGTTCACCGGCTGCCGGCAAGCATCGATCAGGAGATCGCCCGCCTGAAGCTGGCAAGCATGGGGATCACGATCGACAGCCTGACCCCGGAGCAGCAGAAGTACCTGGCGAGCTGGGATGCCGGGACCTGAGACAAGAGATAAGTGAAGCCGAGGGCAATACAATGATCGTTAGTCGCGGCTGAGCGTCCTGCGCAGGACGAGAAACATGAGGCTGGCTCCTCCGGGATGGCCAGCCTTTCTCTTTATCTGCCTCATAGTGGGTAGATTGCTACCGGTCACTTGGCGGGGATCCCGTTCACCGTTTACCGTTCACGTTCACCGCTACTGGATGCAGGCTTCAATGATTGAGGTTGTCGTTGCCCACCTTGGGCTGGATCGGGCCAGCAATTCGCCGGTCGTCATCTTGCGGGAGAAAGACGGGGAGCGGGTGCTGCCCATCTGGATTGGTCCTGCAGAGGCGAGCGCCATCGCGATGGAGATGCAGGGCGTCAAGGCCCAGCGTCCGATGACGCACGATCTGTTGAAGCAGGTGATCGTTGGCCTGGGCGCGGAACTGCGGCGCGTCACCATTCGTGATGTCAAAGAGAACACGTACTTCGCCGAGCTGTTGATGAGCCGGGAAGATCATGTGTTTCAGCTTGACGCTCGTCCTTCAGACAGTATCGCCCTGGCGCTCAGGCTTCATTCGCCGATCTTTGCCAGCGAACAGTTGCTCGATCAGCGCACCGTGGAAGCGCCCGAGGGTGATGGAACACTGGAGGCCGAGCGGCTGAAGAACTATCTGGAAAAGATGGACCCGCAGGATTTCGGCAAGTTCACACCCTGACCCCCATCGCCCACCATGATTGCTGATCGTCCAGCGCCGCGCTCGTCCGCTTCACCGGTGACGAGCGCGGCGCTCTGGTTTCGGCTGCCCGGCTGGACGCTGGCCTTGATCCTTGGTGCGTCACTCGGCTCCCGCCCCGCGAACGCTCAGCGGCCAATAGTCGCGTCGGGACGGGTCGTGCGCGAGCAGGGGAAAGACACGATCCCGGTTCCGGGTGTGCGCATCGTGATCCATCGGGTGGGCCGAAGTCAGCAAGGGCCGCTCGATTCTACTCTGAGCGACACGGCAGGGCGCTTTCATTTTCGGTTTGTGCCGGACACGACGGTGCTCTTCCTCCTCTCGGCCCGCTACGCCGGCATCGAATACTTCTCATCTCCCATCACCACGGATCCCGGGTTGCCGGACAGCGCAATCACCGTGATCGTGTCCGATACCTCGTCGAATCAGCGGGTCAACGAGGTCGCCCGCTATCTCGTCGTCCGCAAGCCGGCTGAGGACAGCTCGCGAGCGGTCCTCGATCTTATTGTGCTGGTGAACAAAGGCACTTTGACCCGGGTCGCCTACGATAGCACGTTGCCTTCTTGGATCGGGCGCATTCCGCGCGGTATCGCCAACGCCAGAGTAGGACAGGCCGATATTTCATCGGAGGCGGTTGTACTCCGCAATGACAGCATCCTCGTCTTCGCTCCGATCGCACCGGGAGAAAAGCAGATATCACTCGAGTACCTGATTCCTCCGGGCGGGTCGCTATCACTGGACTTTCCGGAGGACAGCGTCGCGACTAACGTGCTGGCCCAGGACCGGACTGCCCGGGTTGAAGGGGCCGGGCTCGCCGCAGTCGATTCCCAGTCAATCGAGGGCGAGAACTTCTACCGCTGGGTCGGCGCTCCTCGCCCCGGCGACGTGCTGCAGGTGACCTTTCGCGATCCGGCGCGCGCGGTGCCTTCCTGGGTGCTGCCCCTGCTTGTCATCACCGCCGCGGGCGTGGTGCTCTTTGCCCTCTTCAGGCTTCAGCGCCGCCCGGCGCTCGTGACCATCGATTCGCTCACTGATCGCATCGCCGTGCTGGACGCCCGCTATGGAGGGCGCGAAGCCGATGTTTCGCCAGAAGAGTGGCAGGGTTACCTTCGCGATCGAGACCAGTTCCGGGCCCAGCTGGCCGCGCACCTTGCGGCCCGGGGTTCACCGCCATAGACTCT
>JBDTQP010000064.1:0-14063 GCA_039932125.1 Gemmatimonadota bacterium | reverse complement strand
TTCACCAGCTCACAAGAAGCATGACTTGTTCGAAGTCGTCCGAGCCCTGAAATCCTTTTCGGCCCGTCGCATAAATGAGCGGAGAAATACGTTGGGAATACCTGTCTGGCAGCGGGGGTTTTATCATCGGGTTATTGAGGAGCGGCAAACACTCGAGGAGGTTCGTCGATACATACGTGATAACCCGGCGAGGTGGTCTGCCCCAATCTATCGCGGGTCCCAGACCCGCCAGGTCTGGTGAGCGTCTCCATAGGGGCGGGTCTTTTGACCCGCCCTGAGAGGGAGGTCGAATTCTTGATCCTTCGTCAGGGGAGCTTTGCTTTCGTCCGAGTCACTGGGGCACTATTCTTCCGGGAGAATTCCGTAGCGTTTTTAGAATTGCGCCGTGGTCCCCGCACTCGTGGTTTCATCCCTGCGTTCCTGAAGCCCTTTGATCTTCTCTTCCGGGTTTATTTCCCCAATGCAGCACCGTCGGCTCTTCACGCGGGTCGCTTCCACTGCGTTGCTGATCCTCGGGTTGGTGCATCCAGCCCCAGCCCAGGAGTCGTATGGCACGGGACAGTTTGCCTGTTCCCGCTTCGATGAGCACGTCATCGCGAACGTCACCACGGAGACAGGCAGTGGTCGACGCAAGGAAGTGGTTGGGCAGGAGGGCAGCCTTACAATCCTCGCGCGAGACACGCTCAACGGCCTCTTACTTGAAGCGTGGTACGATTCGCTCGTCGTCTACCGGGAAGCCGCTGAGGGTCGCATCCAGCCGGGGACCGATGGCGTGATCGGTGGACGATTCCGCGGAGCGCTCACTCCGGATGGCAGATATACCCGGCGGCGCGTGCCGTTTCTTCCTGAAGACGTCGGTGAGGTGGTGAATCTCGTCTCCGCTCTCGATGACTTTTTTCCGCGATTGGCGCCGGTGCCGCTCGCGGTCGGCGAAAGCTGGTCCGGCTCCCCCCGTATGCGGATTACTCGTTTGCCAGACAGCCTGTCACTTGGCCAGTCGCTTCGGCGCTATGAGTTGAAGGTGACAGAAGCGGACAGACCAGTTCCGGCCTCCGACTCGACCGGCATCGATGTGATCCAGGGAGAGGATCATCTCGGTGTGTACGTGTGGAGCGCCGATCGCGGTCTCCTTCGCTGGGACCGGGAGGTTGCGATCCGCACCGTCGTTCCCCCAGGCAGAGACGTCCGTCAGGCGGTCCGAGCGAAGGTCGTTCAGCACATTGTGATCGAGCGCCTGCGCGAGTGCGCGCCCCCGGAGCAGTGAGGCCGCTGCTGGTGGCGCACTCGCCCCCTCGCCTGTACCTTATTTTCGCATGAAGCATCCCCGTCATCATACGTATCCACCAGACCAGGATCGCGCGCTCCGCACCTGGATTTCGCTCGCCCGCTGCTACTCGTCAGTCAGCCGGGCGGCGGACCGGATGATTCGATCCTACGGACTGACCTCTCCCCAGTTTGCACTCCTCGAAGCGCTCTATCATCTCGGACCGCTCCCCCTGAGCGAAATTGGCCAGAAGCTGCTGGTCACCAGCGGGAACGTCACCTATGTCATGGACAATCTCTGCCAGCTCGGCCTCGTGGTTCGCGAACGCTGCGCCGAGGATCGTCGAATCATCTATGCGAAGCTGACCGGCAAAGGCGAAACGCTCATCGACCAGACGTTTCCCCGCCACGCCGAGGAGATCAGAGAGCGTTTTGGTGTGCTCACGGGAGAGGAGCAGGACATGCTCCGGATGTTACTGAAAAAACTGGGACAGGCTGAAATGGCTCAGACCGGATCCGTGAGTCATTCCGGAGCCTGAAGAACCCACTGAAAGGGAAGAGATGATTCCCAGCGCGACTGCGTGGTGACTGATACAGCGAAGTTTCGCGTAGAACGTCGACGAGATGTCTTGCACAGGAGAAAGAAATCCTCTACTTTACGAAAACTCCTCGCGAGGCCCTGCCGATGTCGGATCGTTTCCTGAGTTCCGACGAATTCGATGAAAAAGCCCATCACCTCTACAACGAAGGCAGATACGACGAAGCCCTGACCATTCTGAATGAGGGTCTCTCCCTCTATCCCCACGCCGTAGAACTCAACGTCGGCAAAGCCTACGCCCATCTTGCGCGCGAGGAATACGCGTGGGCCCGGCGAAGCTTCGAAACCTCCCTCTGCCTCGAGCCCGATCATGAAGATGGCCTCGCCGGTTTCGGCGAGATCCTGCTCAAGCTTGGCGATCGCCGCGGCGCGCTTGCCGCATTCGAGCGGATCCTGGCGCTGGGGTTTCATGACGACCACGACCTGATGCTCCAGGTCGGCCGGTCACTCTTTCGCGAGGGTCTGCTGCACCAGGCCCAGCGTTTCTTCGAGCTCGCCGTCAATACCCAGCCGGACTCACCCGAGGCGGCCGCGTGTACCGGATATGCCGCGCACCGGCTCGGCAATGATGGAACCGCGCTCTACTGGCTGCGCCGGGCGCTTGAGCTGGATAACGACCACACCGAGGCACGGATCTACCTGGCGAACCTGCTGTACGACCGGGGAGAATCCGAAGCATCGCTGTACCAGCTGGAACGCAGCCGGCCCGAAGATCACTATGATGAACTGGGACTGTGGCGCTACATCGAGCTCAAGAAGACGCTTTACCGGTTACCGGACAATGACCCCGAGCTGGTTCCCTGGCTTCAACGCCTCCTCGAAGTAACCGGCGAACCCGATAACGTCGACCTGATCCTCGCGGAGGTCGAGGCACAGCAGCCGGACGGAACCGTCAGAGACCCGCATCAGCTCGAGCTGTTCGGTACACTTGTCGCCGAGCTTCATGCGATGCAGCGGCGTCCGAACATCGGCGACATTCACCAGGTCGCCACCCTTTCCGGGCGCATGTTCAAGGGAAGCTGGGATGAAATCCTCGTCCAGATGAAAGCGGCGGACGACGAATGGGCGCACGCTTCCCTCGCCGACTTCATGATCTCACTGGCGGAGCGAGGGCGCGCCGAAACCGGGGTCGTCATCCCCACGACGAATAATGCCGAGGTATTCATCAGAGCCAGCGCACAAGCCGGCGTGCTTCGCATTATTCAGTGATCGCTCTCGAGGGCGTTTCCAAGGTTTACGTCAACCTGGTGCGTACGCGGCGAGTGGAGGCTCTCGCCGATTTCAGCGTGTCCGTTGCCCCGGGAGAAGTGTTTGGCGTTGCGGGCCCCAACGGGGCCGGCAAGTCCACCATGCTCTCCATCGTGCTCGGCTACCTCAACCCGAGCAGCGGGCACGCCAGCATAGATGGGCAACATCCGCGTCACTATATCGAACGCCACGGGGTTGCCTATCTCACCGAGCTCGTGGCCATCCCTCCGCGCTGGACGGCTGAATCAGCCCTTCGGCGCTTCGCCTCCCTGTCAGGCCTTTCAGGCACCGTCGCTCGCGATCGAGTGAATGCCGCGATCGACCTCCTGGGACTCGATGATCATCGGAACAAGCAGGTGCGGCAGCTTTCGAAAGGAAACCTCCAGCGGCTCGGGCTCGCTCAGTCGCTGCTCGCGGATTCCGACCTGGTCATCTTCGACGAACCTACCCATGGGCTGGATCCGGTCTGGTCCCAGAAGTTCCGCGATGTCGTCTCGCAGCTGCGGCGTCCGACCCGCACGATCATCATCGCATCACACAACCTGGACGAACTTGAGCGACTCACCGATCGTGTCGCTATCCTGTCAAAGGGCCGTCTTCAGCGCATCGTGGCTTCCGGGTCCGTGCGGGCTGAAGGAGGCACCTATCGCATCACCATCGCAGGCCCGTCCGTTTCGATAGCCGAAATCTTTCCCGGCGCCTCCCCGGTCGATGGACGCTTGAACGAGTTCCGGGTGAGCGGTTCGCTGGCCGAGTTGAACCAGCGGCTCGTCAGCCTGCTTGCGTCCGGTCTTATTGTCACCTCGTTCGCTCCCGAAGAGAGCCGCCTGGAAAGCGAGTTCCGATCCGCCGTCGGGGAGGGGAGATCATGACTATCCTGCCGTTCCGTTACGGACGATGGATGCTGCGCGACATACTCCTGGCGCAGGGCGCGTTGTTGCTGGGTGTTGCGATTCTCTCCGCCTTCATTCTCCGCCGCTTCGACACGCCGCCCGCGCTCGGTGTGGTTGTCTCGGGGATTGCCGGTCAGCTTGGATCGCTATTTATCCTTTTCTGCACCGCGGGTATGGTGAGCAGCGATCGTATCCAGGGATACTATCGCTCGTACTTTGCGCGGCCGGTCAGTCCAGCCGGATTCTACCTGCAGCGCTGGGTGCTTGGCGGATTGATGGTTGCACTGGTGGTACCGGTCCTTACCGTCGCACTTTCGGTCGTTCTCGGTGGATTCCGGATCGACTGGCATCTGATGGCACAGCTCGAGATGCTGTACCTTCTGCTTGGTGGATCGGTTTTCTTCCTCTCCACCATGATTCGCGCCGACTGGTTGTTCGCGCTCCTTGCGTTGATCGTGGATACCGTGTTGTCGCAATTAAAATCCAGTGGCGTCAAGCTCTCCCTTATCCTCAACGCCATCGCGACGGTTTTGCCGCCGTTTCACCTTGTCAAACTTCCGGGTGCCAATCCCTCGGGATCCGCGCTGATGCATGTTCTCCTGTATGGGGCTGGCCTCGTGCTGGCCGCGCTCGCCGTGCTCCGCTGGCGCCCGCTCGGCACCGGTGGCCGGTCGTGAACCGATGGACTGACCAGGTCCGTCGCGAAGTTCTTCCTAACGGACTCACGATCCTGGTCCAGCGCGATGCATCGGCTCCTGTCGCCAGTGTCGTCACTCACGTGAAAGCCGGATTTTTCGACGAGCCGGACAAGTGGCAGGGGATTTCTCACGTCCTCGAGCACATGTTTTTCAAGGGAACCGCGCGACGGGGGCCGGGAGATATCGCCCGCGAGACAAAAGCGGCCGGAGGATATCTCAACGCCGGTACCGGTTACGATCACACCTCATATTTTGTCGTGCTCCCGGCATCGGGACTCGCCACCGCCATTGACATACAGGCAGACGCGCTCCGGAATTCAGTGATCGATCCGGGTGAGCTCGAGCGTGAGCTCAGGGTGATAATCCAGGAAGCAAAGCGCAAACTCGATAGCCCAGGGTCGGTTGCGGGAGAGACCCTGAACGAAGTGATGTTCGATCGTCATCGCATCCGGAGGTGGCGCATCGGGCATGAAGAAATGCTCGCCAGCTTTACCCGGGAAGACCTCAGCGATTATTACCGGTCACGCTATGTGCCGGCTCGAACCATCGTCTCGATTGCAGGGGACGTTGACGTAGATGCCGCGCTCGATCTCGCGCGCGCGGCGTACGGTGACTGGTCGGGGGCTCAGGGCATTATCGATCCTTCACCGGAAGAACCCCATCATCGTGATGTCCGTGCTCGCACGCTCCGTGGCGATGTCACCCACACCCATCTGGCCCTGGGATGGCATGCAGTGCCGCCGCTTCATCCGGACGCCCCGGCTCTCGATCTCGCGTCGGCGGTGCTCGGGTCGGGCCGAGGATCCTGGCTCTACCGCGCTATCCGCGAGACCGGTTTGGCGACGTCGATAGCGGCGTACTTCTATGCGCCGACTGAGCTGGGAATTTTCGACATTGCGGCCGAATGTGAGCCGGAGCGCATGGCCGATGTGCTTGTTGGAGTCGCCGGACAGGTACATCGGCTGGCGACTGAAGGACCCGGCGAGAATGACCTGGACCGGGCGCGAACTTTACTCCTCACGCGATGGGCCCGCCGTCTCGAGCCGATGGATGGCCGGGCATCGGCCCTGGCTGAGGCCGAAGCGCTCAAGCACTACCAGTATCTCGACGAAGAGTACGAAGCCCTGCGCGCGGTAACTCCTCGCGCAGTGCAGGAGGCAGCTGCGCGCTACCTGGCGGGAGATGCAGTGTCCGGCCTGGCGTATCACCCTCGTGACAACGGTGAGGAGTTGAGCACCGATCTGCTGGCCAGTGCCTTTAACACCGCTCCAGCCAGGGCACCAGCTGAAATCCCCTTCCGCGCGCCGGCAATCAGCTCGCAGGCAACCGCCGCGCAGGGCCGTAGCACGGCAGGCGTTCTCCATGTCGCGTTGCTAGGCGCTGATCTCCTGATTCGGCGGAAACCGGGTATCCCGACAGTCACGCTCGGTGTGTTTATGCCAAGGACCCGCCCGGAACCCTCCGAGCACTCCGGCATCGGAGCGCTCGCGCTTCGAAGTGCGGTGCGCGGCGCGGGCGATCTCGACGCCGCGGGTCTCGCATTTGGTTTCGAGCGGCTCGGAGGATCGCTTGGTGTCTCGGCAGCGAGCGATTGGCTGGGACTCAGCACCAGCATCCTGGCCGAAAAGCTCGGTCCTGCTGCTCAGCTGCTGAAACTGGTGCTGACTGAGCCGGCGCTCCTCGACGACGATATTGCCCGGGAGCGGCACCTGATGCTCGAAGAAGCGGTACAGGTCACGGACGACATGTTTCGCTTCCCATTTCAGCTTGCCTTTCGCGCGGCGTTTGGTGAACGAGGGTACGGGCTGCCCGTCTCTGGTTTGCCTGAAACACTGGCCAATATCGAGCCGGATCACGTACGGGCATTCGCGAAATTTGTGAGCAATGCCCGTCCGGCGATTGTCGCTGTGGGAGACATAGAGCCGGAACAGGTCGCCGGTGCGCTCGCGGATGTTTTTGGAGACCTCCCGCCCGCCAATCTCCGGCCCCGTGCACTGGTTCAACCCTGGGCCATCCAGACTGAGCCTCGGACCGATGTCCTGGAACGTGACAAGGCGCAATCGGCTTTCGCTATGGCTTTCCCCGGGCCGGCTCGCAACGAAGTGACCCGTCATGCAGCGGACGTGTGGTCTGCCGTTGCGAGCGGGCTTGGTGGACGGCTCTTCGAGTCTTTACGCAGCCGCCGGTCGCTCGCGTACACAGTCCTCGCTACGTCATGGCAGCGCGGCGGCGCGGGTGCACTGCTGACCTATATCGCATGTGCACCGGAGCGGGAAGAAGAGGCTCGCGAAGAAATGCTCAAGGAGCTCGAGCTGTTCCGCGAAGAGGCGGTGACCCAATCTGAACTGGAGCAGGCGGTGAATTATCTCGCCGGGCAGGCGGAGGTATCGCGACAGAGCGCGGCCTCGGTGGCCGGTGAAATTGTCGAAGCGTGGCTGATCGGTGATGGGCTGGAGGAGATGGAATCGCCCGGCGATCGTTACCGCCAGGTGAGTGCGGCCGATGTGCAGCGGGTGGCTCGCTCGTTTCTCGATCGCACCATCAGGGCAGAAGGAGTGATTCGAGGAAACCGGGCGTAGCGTATTCGATCGGTCGTCGGCTGAGTGCCGAATTGCGGTTGCTAGGAGAGAAACTATACACTCCTACCGGCCATTCCCTCCGCGATGTCCTGCCCCGCTGGCCCGCTATGACACTGTTGCGTTCAGCCGCTTTGCAATCACTTCCATTCCCCGATCGGCCGAACCTGGTTCCATCGCCAGAATGTCAACGATACACTGCGATGCTTCCGGGATCGCATGGAGAACGATGTGGCCGCCGTGGCAGAGCAGCCCGGCGACGGTACCTCGAGGTCCCGATTTCACCACCGGGGGTCCATACGAGGACATCCCGATGGCTCCGGCGGCCGCGATGATGACGCCCGAGAGACCCTCCGGTTCCGCGAGCCGCGAACCCGCGATTCCAGTCAGAGTGGCCACGCGATGAGTAAATGTCATCGATGATGGGATGAAAGGATGGTGGATGAATCATTCACCCAATGCTCAGGTTCTGGGCGGAAAAGCTGCGACCGCGTCCCGATAGCCCTCAGGAACGCCGACATCGAAAAACCGGGCCGACGAGATCACTCCTGCCAGTGCATTGCGCCGGGCGAGGCGCTGCAGCACGGGAACGTCGTCGAGCTCGACTCCCGCATAGAGCGTCGCGGCGACGTCATCGAGCTCGCGGAACACGTCTCCATCAAAGGCCATCCTGCCGATTGGAGTGACCGCTGAAGCCGCCCCGCCGGTTTCGAATCGGCCGGTCCCCTTATCCGCCACATCGGTAACCAGGAGGACGCCATCGTCGCGTCGCCTGGTTTTCGCTTTCCCGGTTGCGCCCTTGTGGGTTGCTTCTTCCATGGTGATCTCGCTCAGCAGAACTGCCGCGAGCCCGGTGGAACCATGAACACCAATCACCTTTCGGGAAGGGTTTTCTCCCTGAAAGAGATTGTCCGGAAGCACGGCGAGAAAGTCGGAGCCGGCGAGCAGGTCGCGTGCGCAAAGCAGGGCGTCACCCAGCCCGCGCGGCTGGTCCTGCGTGACGAATTCCAGCTCCAGCGGCCCCTGCCAGCTCCTCGCCACGGCTTCGACAGCTGGTCGCGCAGGATTCAGAACAATGATTGCCCGCGACAGGCCAGCCTCGGCCACTTCATCCAGAGTCCAGTGGAGGAGCGGCTTGAGACTCACCGGGAGCAGTTCCTTGGGTATCCACCGGGTAATGGGATCGAGCCGGGTGCCAAGGCCGCCACACGGAATGACAGCAGTGTCAAGCATAGGGATTCAGAGTGGGGCTGGGTGATGCAGGGAAAAAGCCGGGATTCAAAGAGAGGCAAAGAGACGTAAAGAGATAAAACCAAGGGCAAGGATGGCTGGGCGCGCGCATAAGCAAGGGATCTTTCAATACAGTGCTTTAAAGGGTCAGCTCCCCTGCCTCACCCTGCACCACTCTGCCTCACCCGTGCACCACCCGCCTCACCCTGTCACCCTTCAGCTTAAAACATCGACATCGCCAGCAACGAGCGAAGATTGTCGTTGGTAGCCCGAAGCCTGGTAGAAAGCATCCGCACGACCGACCACAGCACCTTGAACGAGAGATCCCGGTTGAAGTCGAGGACCAGCTCGAAGTCCGGCCGCGAAATGGTGACCAGCGTGCAGGGCCCATTCGCGATCGCGTCGGTCGAGCGCTCTGACCGATCGAATACCGACATTTCCCCGAAGCACGAACCCGGTTTGAGGATCGCAAGCGCTTCCTCACCTGATCCTGGAATCGTGCGACTGATCCGGACCTCTCCGCTGGCAATCACGAAGAGCCGATTCCCCGGGTCTCCCTCCTTGAAGATGACATCGCCCGATTTGAACATCTGTTCCTGGCAAATCTCGGCGACCCTGGCGATTTCTCCCTCATCCAGGTCCGCGAAAATTATCGTTTTCTTGAGCAGATCGAGATTCATGGGGTCGAGCGTAAGGGATGGGATTGCGCGGAACCGGCGAGCGAACGGAAACGGCCGAGCGGGATCGCTCATCAGGCCTTTAATCCCGAAATGCGCCTTCCGCTGCTATCATCAACCATGGAACAGCAGGTCGAAAGTACTCCCCGGCGGGGGGTGGAGCAAGGCCGAAGCGGGTTCACCACGGCGGACTTCATCACCGTCGTGCGATTGCCCCTCGCGCTCGCCTTTATCGCGCTTCCGGGTGCCTGGTGGCGGCTCGCGGTCCTGTCGTTGGCGGCTGCCACTGACCTGCTGGACGGCATTCTCGCTCGGCGCTTCGGGGGTTCCCGCTTTGGCGCAGTGCTCGATCCAATAGCAGACAAGCTATTCATGGCCTGCGCTTTTGGTGTCGTGCTCTTATCGAGACGGCTGCAGTGGTACGAAATCGTCGGGGTACTGTTGCGGGATCTCTGGGCGACGGCAGCGTTCGTCGTCACCCTCGTGACCGGCCGGGCGACGGCTATTCCCGCACGGGTTGGCGGGAAGGCCGTTACCGTGGGCCAGATGCTGACACTGCTTGCCTTCATCGCCAGTTCGCCCATTCTTCGGCCGCTTGCGTGGGCGACGGGAGCAATCGCTATCTACGCAATATGGGATTACAACAAGGTGGCCCGGATCGCGGGTCGCAGGCTGTAGGCAGCAGATACGCGAGCGGGATCCTGGCGGTACGAACCGGGGTCCGGCCGTTCCACCATACCTCCCTGCATTTAATCAGTGCTGGCCCACCGTCAGGTTTTGTCGAGGAACTCTCATGGCTCAGGAGATCAAGAAAGTCTCTCTCGTATGGCAGAAGAATCTTCTCTTCCGGGGAGGAGAAGCTGACAAGCCGGCGATCCTGATTGATGGAGACAATGCTGCCAGCCCGGGTCCCATGTTGACCCTGCTGCTCGCGGCTGCCAGTTGTACTGGATCAGATGTCGCTATCGTGCTTCAGAAAATGCGCATGGTGCCAGCGGAGTTTCGTATTGATGTCGCGGGCACGCGGCGCGAAGAAGAGCCGCGGCGGTACAGCGCAATCAATTTTACGTACACATTGAAGGGCGGCGGAGTGACCGAAGAGAAGGCGCGGCGGGCCATTGATCTCTCGCTGGAGAAGTACTGTTCAGTGGTGCACTCACTTGCCCCGGATATACGCGTAACCTACGACCTGGTGCTCGGGTAAATCTTCCATTCTTTTCAGGTGACCTCCCCTTTCCCGCCGATCTCCCGCCGCACTGGCCGGAACCGCTCCAGGGCGTTGATGATGCTTCTCGCGCTCACCTTTGCGCGCACGACCATTGCCCAGGCCCAGCAGGGCTTCGAGATTGGGATCAAGGCTCTCGGTACAGCCGCGAGAGCCGATTTCGTGGGTGCAGGGTTCGAAATGGGTCTCCGGCCGGGGGGAAGAGCTCGATTCGCGGGGATCCTCACCGCGGGGGCTCTCGATGGGCACTTTGGGGTGAGGGCTGAGTTACTCGGTCATTTTCTGCTGAATCCCGCGAGCTCGCGCCCAGGCATTTACGCTGGTGGGGGGCTCGCAGGTGTGGCCGCTCGCGGGGGAGAAATTGGTTACGTGGTCCTGCTTCTTGGGCTGGAATCGCACCCCGGCGGAAGGTCTGGCTGGGCATTGGAGGCCGGAATCGGCGGTGGATTGCGGCTGTCGGCTGGTTATCGATGGCGCAGGCTCAAACGACGCTAGAAACGAAAACCGCGTGTAACGACACCAGATCTGGGTCGGTCACACGCGGTTCTTCTGTCCTCTGTCTATTCCTGAATGCCGGCGCCGACTGTCTCGTTAGCGCGGGGTTGTACCGGCCGGCAATACCGTTCGCCGAGCGTCCGCAACTGGGTCAGTTCTTCCGGGCTGAGATCATTATACCGTTCTGTCAGATACTGCATGGTGTCGTCAAACCAGTCCTTTTGATGCTCTACCGCTGCTTCGAGAACACCGCACCGAAGAATGTGACTGAACATCTCGTCTCGCGCCTGGTTAAAGGAAATCGGCGTTTCAGGCGCTTGCCGGATCTTCTTTTTAGTCAATGGCTCCTCCGCGTGGGCGTAGTTGGGGTGGGTTTAATATAATGGGCTTGCACCCAATGGTGCAAACCGAAGATATACCGTGCGGCCGGGGGCATATCGATTAGATTACCGTGCCTTGAGAACCATCGGCGGTTCCCGGAACCGGCAAGCAGCTGAGGTTGGGCGAGGTTGGAATGGCAGAGCACGATGAAATCTATGGAGCGGAGCGTCAGGCCCGGCTGGTTGAGATGCTGCGTGAGCTGGCGTTGCGGATTCAGCAGCTCGAGCAGCACCAGCAACTCCTGGGTCATGTTCCAGAACTGCTTCGGATGCTTGGCGAAGTGAGAAGCGAGCTGTTTCATTACGAGGTACGTTCAACTTACGATACCCCTGAAGTTGCCGAGAGCCGCCGGATGATCGAAGATCTGGAGGCCTCGGAACCATTTTCTCTCGATGACCCGGAGGATGACGTTCCATGGCGGCAGTCCAGGGAGGACTGAATCGATTTTACACCGTGATCGGCGTGATTGGAGTTCTGGGACTCGGTGTAATCGGATACATGGCATTGAAGGGCCGCGAAACCGTCTCCATCCCAGCTGATGTCACCGTGCTGGCCTCGGACACAGCCGGGTTCCGCGGATACCTGCTCGGTTCTGACTCTGCTCCGGTTGAGATAACCGAGTATGCGGACTTCCAGTGTCCCGGCTGCCAGCAATTCGAAACATTGCAGTTCCCGATCGTGCGCCGGCAGTTGATCGACACCGGGCGTCTTCGGTGGCGTTATCGGGACTTCCCTCTCGACAACATTCATAACCATACCAGGGTGGCTGCACATTCGGCTGCGTGCGCGGACGACCAGGGGAAATACTGGGACCAGCATCGGCTGATCTATGAAGGCCAGCCCGAATGGTTCAGTGCTTCGAACGCCGGCAAATATTTCCGGCAGTACGCCGGACAAGCGGGACTTGACCTTGGCCGTTACGACGAATGCATGAAGTCAGCCCGATTCGCCGGCCGGATCCAGGCGAGTCATGATGAGGCCATCAAGGTTGGCGTCGGTGTGACCCCGACGTTCCTGATCGCGGGTAGGCTTTATCCCGGCGGCATGAACTCCGATGCCCTCAAACGGCTGATCGACTCTCTCGCTCCGCTGCCCGCGACCCCATGAAATTCCGGATGGCCGCAGCCCTGCTGAGTCTCGTGGGGCTGCTGATAGCCGCATACCTCTATCTCTATAAGATCGGCTTGATCGGCACCATGGTCTGCGGGACCGGCGCCTGTGAGCTGGTGCAGACCAGCCGGTGGAGCCGCTTCCTTGGAATCGAGGTCTCTCTCATCGGAGTTCTCGGGTACATTGTGCTGTTCGGGATCGGCATGGCCGGACTGCAGCCGAAAAACCTCGACCGCACCTGGCCCGACGGTGTAATGGCCCTGTTATCCGGGACGGCGCTCGCCTTTTCGCTGTATCTCACCTACCTCGAATTATTCGTCATTCATGCCATCTGCCGCTGGTGCGTCGCTTCAGCGCTGATTATTCTCGGCGTCTTCCTGTCTTCTCTCATGGGAGTGATGTCGGCATCAAGGGGAGGAGCAGTGGGAGTTAGTCCCAACCGAGCGTGAGCACTTCTCTGCATAGCCAACCTGAACAGGAATCGGCCCATCGTCCTGACCCGCATGGCAAGGCGCTGGCTGTCCTTTCGCTCACGGCCCTGGGTGTAGTCTACGGGGATATCGGGACCAGCCCGCTCTATGCGTTGAAGGAATGTTTCTCCGGTCCTCACGGCTTGCCGCCGACTCGCGAAAACGTGCTCGGCGTGCTCTCGTTGGTTTTCTGGTCTCTCAATTTTCTCATCTCGTTCAAGTACGTAGCTATCATGCTCCGGGCCGACAACCGGGGAGAGGGCGGCATTCTCGCGCTGCTCGCACTCTTACGGCCTCGAGAGCTCCCTACCCGGGCGAGACGGATACTGATCCTGGCCGGCATCTTCGGGGCGGCGATGCTTTATGGAGACGGAATCATCACTCCCGCCATCTCGGTCCTGGGCGCGGTCGAGGGCCTGAGTGTTGCGACCCATGCGCTCGAGCACCTTGTGGTCGGCATCAGTGTTGTAATTATCCTGGCACTTTTCCTGGTGCAGCGCTGGGGCACTGAGGGTATCGGCAAGATTTTTGGGCCGGTGACAACCCTCTGGTTTTTGTGTATCATCGCGCTCGGAATCTATGGAATCATGATGGAGCCGACCGTGCTGCACGCGCTCAATCCATGGTACATGGTCAAGTTATTTGCGCATGACGGAATGGCCGGGTTCCTGATCCTGGCCGCTGTCGTATTGGTGGTGACCGGGGGCGAAGCGTTGTACGCGGACATGGGCCATTTCGGCAAGCGTCCAATCCGGCTCGCTTGGTTCTGCGTGGTCCTTCCAGCCCTGGTGCTCAACTATTTCGGGCAGGGAGCGCTGCTCCTGCTCCACCCCGAGGCAGCGACCAATCCGTTCTACTACCTGGTCCCGCAATGGGCGCTGTATCCCATGGTGGTGATTGCTACGGCGGCGGCGGTCGTCGCCTCCCAGGCGCTGATCTCCGGTGCGTTCTCCCTCACGCGACAGGCCCTCCAGCTCGGGTACTCTCCACGGGTGACGATCATTCATACGTCGCACAAGGAGCAGGGCCAGATCTACATCCCCGAAGTCAATTACGCCTTGATGGCTGCATGTGTGGCACTGGTGCTCACATTTCAGACCTCGAGCAACCTCGCGGCGACATACGGTGTCGCGGTGACGGGCACTATGACGGTCACCACGATGCTTTTCATGGCCGTTGCCCGTGAACGCTGGCACTGG
>JBDTQP010000063.1:0-14112 GCA_039932125.1 Gemmatimonadota bacterium | reverse complement strand
AGGCGAGACACCAGCTTGAGCTGACGTCCGGCCCGCCAGAGTTCCTTCGCGGTTTCCCATGGCGCAACCCGGCTCGGCCGAGGACGGACATCCCGCCGTTCTACAGCCGGTATGGTTTCAATCCGCCGCGCCGATTGCGCGGTGCGGGTAAATAATTCAGCGTTAGCAGCCCACCCGTCGGTGGTGAGCATCGGGCCGTTCTGTCCTCGGAGCGCGTTCTTGAGAATCACCAGCCGAAACGCCGCATACCCGGATACCACGTCACTGAGCCCGGGAATCCGTACCGAATTCCGGAGGAGAAGCGGGGCCGCTTTGCGGACCCATCGCATCATCCGGGACGGCTCTCCTTCAAACTTCGATTCGGTGATGACCAGGTCCGCGCCGCTTTCAATCTGCTTGACCAGCTCGGGGAGAAACTCCGCGCCGTGCGTAAAATCCGCGTGCATCAGAATGGCACAATCGCGTTTCGGCCGATCGGTCCGTTCCACCGCGAGACGCAGCAACTCTTCAACTGACGCCGCATAGCCCTGCCGCTGCCGATGAGTAATCACCGTGAGCGGGAGCACCCGGGCATAGGGTTCGAGGACTTCGGCGGTGGCATCGGTTGATCCGTCATTGACGACGAGGAGCTGGTATTCCCGGGTGAATTCGGTAAACACCTGACGGATCTTCCATAAGAGGAGCCCGACTGTGGGCGCTTCGTTATAGCTCGGAATACAGATGTAAATCACAGGCCATCAACCAGTTGGGAGTAGCGAACGATACACCGAGCGGACCCCGTCTGCCATAGCGATATCGGTGAAGCCGGCGAGGTGCCGACCGGCCGCAGCCCGCGTCTGATTTCGAAGCTCCGGGTCGGTCAGGAGCCGCTCAACTGCGCGCGCGAGGCCATCGCCATCACCTGTGTCGACCAGGAATCCCGCACCATCACTCAGCATCTCAGGTATCCCTCCTGCCCGGGTGGCGGCTACCGGGATGTCGAGCGCCATGGCATCGAGGACCGAGGTGCCTAACCCCTCTTCTCGTGAGGACATGACAAAGACACTCGCTTCCCGGATAACCCCAAGAGGATGCTGAGTCTGTCCGATAAAATGCACCCGGTTTTCCACGCCCAGCTCCCTGCTTCGGTTGATCAGTTGATTTTTCATCGGCCCGTCGCCCGCGACGACCCAATGGGCCTCCAGTTGTCGTTGATTGAGGGCTGCGGCGGCATTCAACAGTGTCAGGTGATCCTTATGAGGGACGAGAGCGGCCACATTGACCACGAGGGGCATGTTCGGTGCCAGGCCCAGCATCTTCCGGATGTCGCAGAGAGGCGCGGAACGCACTTCCTCCGGGTTAATTCCTGAGTGCACGACGGTAATGCGCTCTTCCGGAATGCCGTCGACGAGGAGAATGGAACGCACGGCTTCCGATATCGCAATCACGCGATCAGTCTGCAGCCAGGATCCGGGGCGACGAAGATGAAAATCCACGCGGCGGGTGGCCACCAATGGCGTTCCCTTCAACCGGGAAGCCACCACTGCAATGGTCAGTGCGTGAGAGTCATGCGCGTGGAGCAGGGTGGGTCCGCCGCGAAGCTGCTGCAGCACCCCGAGCAGCACGCGCGGATCGAGTGAAATCGTCCACCCGGTTTCCAGTACAGGTATGCCAGAGTTTTTGAGGCGACGAGCCAGTTCGGTTCCTCGGCCGGTAACTACCACCTGCTCGAACTCGCCCTGGCGTGCGAGAGCATTCGCCAGGAGCCGAACCTGGTTCTGGCCTCCCCGCCACTCCCGTCCCGAAGCGACGTGGATGATCCCTGGTTTCATGCGCGCAAGGCGCTGCTCCGCTGGCTGGCCATCAGGCCGAGCAGGTTGCGCAATTCGGCCAGGCTGAAGGGCTTGGTGAGGTACGGCCTGCCTTCGCGTTCCAGGAAATCCAGGGTGTCCCCCCGGACGGTGTCCCCCGTGCTGAAAACCACGTTCTGGGCCATGGCCGGATTTTTGCCAACCAGGATCTCATAGAATTCACGGCCGCCCAGGCGCGGCATCCTCAGGTCAGAAATTATCAGATCGAAGTTTCCGGCAGAGGCCATCTCCAGGCCGGTCTGCCCGTCCGGTGCGGATTCCACCTGATGGCCCCACGTTTCCAGTGTCGTGCGCAGATAGTGGAGAATGTGAGGTTCGTCATCGATGAGCAGAATCCGGAATGCCGGTGTCTGCAGGGGGAAGGGGGTCGTCATCCCGGGCTCGGATGCATCGGTCTCCTCGAGCGGAAGCTCAATCGTAAAGGTGGCACCTTCCCCCGGTGCAGTTGTGACGGTGATGCGGCCTCCGTGCTCTTTGACTATTCCCTGACAGATATTAAGACCGAGCCCGGTGCCCTGGCCTTCAGGCTTGGTCGTAAAGAATGGCTCGAAGGCCTGGGCCGCCAGCTCCTCGGGCATTCCCGGTCCATCGTCGGCCACTTCAATGATGACGCTCTGGATACCCTGGCGCGCGCGAATGGTGATCTCGCCGGGGCGACCGGTGGAGGTGATGGCCTGGGACGCATTGTGGATCAGGTTGACAAAGACCTGCTGAATCTGGTTGTGATTGATGTGAAGCCCGGGAAATTCGGGCTCGATTTCGATCCGGACCTCCACGCGGTCCGCCATGAGCTGATTGCGAAGCAGCACCAGCGTGCCGTCCAGCAGTTGCCGCAACTGTGTCTTCTGCCGGCGATGCTCCTGCTTGCGGGCGAAGCCGAGAAGGTTGCGTACGATGGTTGCCGCTCGGAGTGACTCCTGCTGAATCACCCGAATGGGCTCTCGCAAATTCGAGGGAACGTCCGGCGATTCCACGAGGAAGTCGGCGAACCCGAGCACCGAGGCAAGAGGATTATTGAGATCGTGCGCCACGCCGGCGACCAGCTGGCCCACAGCAGACATCTTTTCTGACTGGATGAGTTGGTCCTGGAGGCGGCGGTGTTCAGTGCGGTCGAGGAAGACCAGGATGCGCAGTGATTCGCTCCCGTGCCCTGATCGAAACGCAGTCACTGAAAAGCTGCGATCGCCGGCGCGAAGATCAATTTCGCGGTGAGGACCGGCGGCCTCGAGAGCCGTCTGGACGCCGTCGCCCCAGCTGGGGGGAACCAGCGCGAGCCATGGACGGCCGATGACCTCCGCCGCGGGTGCACTGACGAGCTCGGCAAATGCTCGATTGGCCCGGCGGACCCGGCCAAGGTCGTCCACGAGGCAGATCGCGAGCGAGATGGCATCGACGGTGTCGGCCCAGCTTCGTTTGCCGGTGTCCACCTGGTCGACGATGTGAGCGCTCTCGAGGGCAAGACTGCCCTGCGCGGCGAATGCCTCCAGTATGGCGAGATCGTTTGCATGGTAACGACCGGCACTGGCTCCCAGGGCGATGGCGCCGCTCACGATCCGGCGACCCTCCAGAGGCACGGCGAGCCAGCATGCTGGAGTATTTGGGGGAATGTTTTCCTGCGGTGAGAAAAGCGGCGTGGCAGAGGGAAGAAGAACCGGCCCCCGGCGCATGCCCAGATCCAGGGCCGCACCAATACAGGGAGACTCCTCCGGCATGGCGTGCATGAGCTTGAGCCGGTTAGAGTCCAGATCAAAGAGGGCAATGCCCAGCGCCTCTGGCTCGAAGTGGGCGCTCAGGGCCTCGGCGAGATGCGCGACGATGGTATGAGGACGCAGCGTTCCCGCAAGGTGACGGCCGAAGGCAGCCAGCGTGCGAAGCACTTCGGGTCGAATATTGCCTTGCAATCCAGCGTCATTTTCTGGAGAGGTCACGATGATCCTTGCAAACACACGTGGTCGACTGAGCGGCGATGACCTGCAACTCCTGGTACTGCTTCTGAGCCAGGGGTCAGCCGGCCGCCGCCGCGGCGTCGAACAACGGCTGGAGGCTGAGGGTCCCGATCCCCTGCTGGATACTCCCGAGCTGTTTGAACGGCTGCTCGCGGTCCGTTCGGTGCTGGTTCCATCCGAGGTGCTCTTTTTCTACGTAATGGTTCGCCACGCGCTGCTTCGCGCCGACTGTGACGATCGCGACCTGGCCGATTATGTCGCCGCGCTGCTGCTCGAGTTCGGCAAGCGAGACCGGGCATGGCGCGTGGACTGGAATGATGATCAGCGTCACCGGTACATGATCGACATCCTGACGGACCTCGACGCAACCGAAGGGGAACGCCGGTTCAAGGTGCTGGCGCATCTGGGAAATTACGCGCTCTGGCTGGCCGGACTCTTCCCCGACTACATCGCCGCGCGACGTCTGACCAGAGGCGGTCCGGATGTGAGCTACTATGAGGGGCTCGGCCGGCTCGGGTATGAACAGGCATCTGACCACGTGCTCGCGGATCGGTACGGACTGGACAGTATTTTCCGCACGGCTTCGGAGCGTTTCCCGGTGGTTCGCCAGGCGCTTAACCAGGTGAGTAACCGGGTGTTTTTCCCCGGTCACTGAAGCGACGCGTCAGCGGACCATTTGCTTCACGACTCCGCCCCGCACGGCGTCTACCAGGGCAGGAAAAACCCGCTGATCCGATGCATCAGTCTGCGAAAAAAATTCTTCCGGATGCCATTGCACCGCAATGAGCCAGTCTCCCGTACTATTTCCTTCCACTCCTTCTATTACGCCATCTTCGGCCCACGCGCTTGCCGTGAGGCCCGGGGCAAGGCTACGAATCGCCTGGTGATGGAACGAGTTGGTCGTCAGGGCTGCAGTCCGGAGAATTTGACAGAGCCGGGTCTCTGGTTCTATGCGGACCCGGTGAACGCGCGCGTCGCGCGCCGCATCGCTGCGTTCATGGCCGATGGACCCGGGACGCTCGCTCGGCAGATCCTGCCAGAGTGTACCGCCCATCGCCACGTTGATGATCTGGAGGCCGCGGCATATCCCCAGGATGGGAAGGTGCTGCGCGCGCGCGGCGTGGAAGAGGGAAATCTCGAATTCATCCCGTCGCCGATCGAGCGATCCCAGGCCGGGTGATGGCGCCGTCTGGTACAGTTCCGGGTCTACATCGTGACCACCGGTGATCACCAAAGCATCTAGCCGTCCCACAATTTCCGCTGTATGATCGCTTCCGACCAGCGGTGTAAGAATGATGGGAATGCCTCCGGCATTGGCGACGGAGTGCGGGTAGGCCGCGTTGACTCCCGCCCGCTCGGCTCCCTCTCGAACCCGAAGCGAGCCGGTGATTCCGACGACGACCGGTTGACTCACTGCGCAAGTGAATCTGGAAAGAGAGGACATCTCTCGTCCTGGATTCGCGTGGGATCCAGTTGAATCCCGATCAGGGGGACTACCATTGCGCCGACAGTCACTGTCCCGATTGGAGGCGCTCCCTCGACCATACTTCCCTGGTACAGAATGACGCCCAGTGTCTTCCCGGTCGTGTCCAGCACCAGCACTCCGAAGTTGATGCTCGTCTCGGGCGGGAGGGTTCCATTGATGCCGATCACCCACTGGCTGTCCGCCCGGCCGGCTATCGCGGAGAAAGCAGGGCCCGCGGCGAGCCGGGCAACCAGTTTCTCAGGCACGCGGTCCGGAGCCCGGACGAGGGTTTGATTCGGCGTGCTGAACTGATCGAGCAGCACCGTTGGCCCGACGACCGCGGCAAAACCGCAGGTCGGCGGGGCATCCGATCCGGAACAGGCGATTCCCGCCAGGGAAAAGAGCGTGAAGGCGATGCGGTTGATCATTAGCGTCTTTCGAAGAAGCAACGTAGAAGATAATCCCGGCTCCCCGGGTTCATCAGGTCACCGGTGTGCCAGGCACAAACCCAGCAGGGTGTCACGACGGTTGACGCTCCCCCCCTCGTCCGATAACCTTTGGTGCAGTACACCAATCGCCGCGAGTCTACGATGCCAACTTACGACTATCACTGCAATGCCTGCGAGCACGACTTCAGCCGGACCGAGTCGGTGTCCCAGCATGAGCGGGCCAAAGTCACCTGTCCCAAATGCCGATCCACCCGGGTGGAGCGGACCTATACCGCCTTCTACGCGAAAACCGGACGGAAGTCCTGAGTGTTCGAAGGCCTGCGCGGGCGCATCGAGCAGCTCCTGGCGCAACATACCGCTCCGGCTGACGCCCGGGCGTCCATCGACCTTCTTCACAGCGCCGTGCTCGACGCCAAGGTGTCTGTCTCGGCGATGCGGGACGGCGTTGTCGCAACCGAGCGTGAGCTGGTGATGGAGCAGAAGCAGCTGGGCGATGCCGAGCGGCGCGGGCGCCTGGCGGCCGAGATCCCTGATCAGGACACGGTGGACCTGGCCGAACGGTACTCGGCGAAGCATCGGGAGCGCGCAGCCGTGCTTGAGCGGAAGCTCGCGGTCCAGCGGGATGAGCTTGCACTCGCCGAGCGAGAGGTCGGCGAGATGACGGCGCAGCTGCGGGCAGCCCGCCAGGGGCTCGGGGCCGGCGCTGCCTCGGCCGGGGCAGCCTGGCGCGATATCGAATCCGCCGGAGGCGTCCGCCCGGAGACTGATATGCAGGGAGACCTTCTGCGATCCAATCTCGACCGGGCGGCCCACGAAGCCGCGGCCGATGCACAGCTGGCCCATCTCAAACGCAAGCTCGGCAAGGATTCCCCCACCGACAGGTGATCTGTGACCGGTCAAAAGGCACGCTGCCCCGCTCCCGCAGGGGGACGCAGCATCCTGTTTGTGTTCCTGCTCCTCGCGACGCAGCTGACCCGAATTGTCGCGCAGACACCGCCGGCCCATTTTCACAAGCTTGCTCACACATACAGCATCGTAGCCTATGACTCGATAACGGGCGATCTCGGCATTGCGGTGCAATCCAAGTTTCCCAACGTCGGCGGGATCGTACCCTGGGCGCAGGCTGGAGTGGGAGCGATCGCGACGCAGAGTCTCAGCAACACCGCATATGGAGAGCAGGGACTCGATCTGATCGCGCGAGGGGCGACTGCGGAAGAAGCGCTCCGGATCATCATGCGCACCGACACGATGCTGCAGGATCGCCAGGTCGGAATGGTTGACGCAAAAGGAAACGCGGCGAGCTTCACCGGCACGCGGACCTTTGACTGGGCGGGAGGCCGAGTGGGTTCACCCGACGGGCACGGGAACATTCCCGGGGGAAAAGGCGTCGTGATCGTCGGTCATGGGTTCTCCGCCCAGGCGAACATCATGGTATCCGATCAAACGGTCAGGAATCTGGCGGAAACCTTCGCGGCGTCCTCGGGACCGCTCGCCGATCGACTCATGGCTGCGCTGCACGCCGGCCAGGCCGGGGGCGGAGACAAGCGAGGGATGCAGTCGGCCGCGCTGCTGGTGGTGCGAAAAAATGGTGGATACCTCGGGGCCAACGATCGGTTTATCGATATCAGGGTCTATGATGCGCCCGATCCGATTGCCGAGCTGGACCGGCTCCTGACGCTGCACAAGCTGCATTTCTTTCCAAGCGAGCCACAGGACCTCGTGGCCATTACGCCCGAAATCGTACGGCAGCTGGAACCAATCCTGATGCGCGAACCGGTCAACGCGGCGAAGTGGCTCACGACGCCGCAGGGAAGCACGACTCCGGCCTTCCTCGGTGCCCTCCGGGATTTCATGTACTGGGAAAACTATGATGTGCGGGTCCGGATGGACGGGAAAATCGATCGCGTGGTGCTTGCAGACATCCTGAAAAAGAGGAACATCCATTGACCAGCCCAACCGACGGTCCCCTCAATAATCCACTGACCGATCACCCTCAGCCAGGCACACTGGATACCCGGTTTTTCGGGCACCCGCGCGGGCTCTCGACGCTCTTTTTTACCGAGATGTGGGAGCGATTCAGCTATTACGGGATGCGCGCCTTTCTCATTCTCTACATGGTCCACGCGCTGCAGTTCGACGACAAGCACGCCGGCTCTATCTATGGCACCTACACCGCGTGCGCCTGGGCCGCATCCATTTTCGGCGGGATCATCGCCGATCGCTGGCTGGGCCAGTATCGCAGCGTGCTCTATGGCGGCATCATCATCATGCTGGGCCATTTCAGTCTCGCTCTGCACCCACTCCCATTCTTCTACATGGGTCTCGCTTTCATCGTCCTTGGCACGGGACTTCTGAAGCCGAACGTCAGCGGCATCGTCGGATCCCTCTACGACACGCACGACCGGCGGCGAGACGCGGGCTTCTCGATCTTCTACATGGGGATCAACCTTGGCGCGATGATCGGGCCGCTGGTGGCCGGTTATCTGGCGCAGCGCGTGGACTGGCATCTCGGGTTTGCCTGCGCCGGCATCGGAATGGCGGCCGGCCTGACGCAGTACGTTCTCGGGCGCCGGCACCTGCAGCCGGCCATCGAGCGGCTGGAGAATCGCCGCAGAGCCAATCGCGAAGCGGCGGCAGCAGCACCGAAGGGCAGCAGCACTTTCACCCCGGGCGAGTGGAAGCAGCTTGGCGCCATGGCAGTGTTCTTCTTTTTCGCGGCGATTTTCTGGGCCGGATACGAGCAGGCGGGATCGTCACTCAGCATCTTCGGTGACCGGTACAGCCAGAACGTGATTGCGGGCTTCAGCTTTCCATCGAGCTGGTATCAGTCGGTGCAGCCGGTGTTCGTGATCCTCCTGGCGCCGGCGTTTGCGTGGCTCTGGGTGAAACTTGGCCGCCACGAGCCCAGCACCCCCGCGAAGTTCGCGCTCGGCTTGTTCTTCATCGGCGTGTCATTCGCAGCACTGCTCCCGGCGGCCGCGCGTATCCAGGCAAATCCGGGAGTGCGCGTGAGTCCGCTCTGGCTGGTTGGCTGTTTCTTCATTCAGGAGCTGGCTGAGCTTTGCGTCTCACCGGTGGGGCTCTCGGTCTTCACCAAGCTATCCCCGATCAAGGTCGCTGGCATGATGCTCGGCGTGTGGTTCCTCGCCGATGCGCTGGGCAACAAGGTGGCAGGCTACGCCGCTGGGTTCATGGCGATCCCGTACACGCTGTTCAGCATCGTGGCCGTGTCCTCGCTGGTGGCCGCGGTGATCGCTTTCTTCATGATCAAACCGGTGCGGAATCTGATGGGCGGGGTTCACTGAGGCCTGGACAGTGAACGTGTCTCGCTCGATTTAAAGACGCGAAAGAGATAGTACAGCGAAGGGAAAAGGATGGCCGCTCCGACCGCCAGTGCCAGGAGCACTGGCTTCAATGTGACGTCCGGCGCCGCGACCGATTCCATCGTGAGGTCTGGAGGAACAATGTAGGGGAATTGGGCGACTGCCCATCCCCACAGAATGAGTGACACCTGCGCTCCGGCAGCCATTCGCGCCAGATAGTACCGGCGCCCTGCCAGAGCGAACAGTGCCATGAGGGCGGCTGCCCCCGTTGCCAGCTGAAAGACGAGGGCCCATTTCGAATGGACCAGGCCACGCCACATGAGCGGTGCCCCAGAAGTATCATGTCCCGCGATCAATAGCGCCGCTCCCGCGGCGGCGAACACACCAATCCCCGACAGGATAGCACGTCTCCTGTAGTCCTCCTCGAGGTCGGTCCCGCGCGCTTCCACGGTCAGGTACACCGCTGCAAGAAACGCAAAGAGGACCAGGGCGAATATCCCGATCGCGAACGAGAAAGGCGTGAGCCAGGGACTCACGAAAGTGGCGACGAACCCGCCAGCCCCACCACCGGATGTCAATTTTCCCGATGCCACCGCTCCCACCATCATTCCCAGCAGTACCGGTGTAATAAGACTCGCGACCGCAAAGACCCGCCCCCAGCGACGCTGGACCTGGTCCGCCTGGCTGTCGTAGCTCCGGAAAATGAACGCCGAGCCACGAAGCACGATGCCGATCAACATCAGCGACAAAGGAATGTGGAGACGAATAGCGAGAAGCGAAAAGGCAGGGGAGAAGCAGGTGAAAAGCAGGACGACGACCAGGATCAGCCAGACATGGTTGGCTTCCCACACTGGTCCCATCGCCTGGGCGATCAGGTGCCGTTGCCGTTCCCGCCGGGGCCCCGTCGCCAGCAGGTCCCACACCCCGCCACCGAAGTCGGCTCCGGCCAGCAGCGCGTACGCGTTGAGCGATACCATCATCACGCCGGCGACGAGCAGGGCGGGGGTGAACTCAGGCATGCGCCGCCTCCTCAGTGATCTTCGGGCTCCGCAGGATCTGCCGGGAGAGAACCCACACGACCGCGATCGAGAGGAGAATGTAGAGGAGCGTAAACGCGATGAACGTGGCGACAAGGCCGGGCATCGGGGTTACGGCGTCCGCGGTTCGCATGACATCGCGAATGATCCAGGGCTGGCGGCCAACCTCAGTGACGACCCAGCCCGCTTCGGTTGCGATGAAGCCCATCGGCGCCCCGACGACCAGTGCTTTGAGCAGCCACCGCCGTTTTATCAGATCTTTCTTCCGGATCATCAAGTAACACGTCACCAGGCCCAGCAGTGCGAGATAGCTTCCGAGGCCAATCATGGTTTGAAACGCCAGGTGAACGATGGCGACCGGCGGCCACTCCTCACGGGGGAACCGATCGAGGCCGATGACCTCGGCATCGGGATCATGGTAAGCGAGGATGGACAGCAGGCGGGGGATTTCAAGTCCAAACGCGATAGTGCGCTCGTCCGGGTCCGGCCACCCGCCAATCACCAGTGGAGCACCCCTCTGTGTTTCGAAGAGCGATTCGGCTGCGGCGAGCTTCGCCGGCTGATATTCGGCAATGAATCGCGCGTTGATATCACCGGAGAGCGGCATCAATACCGCTGCCGGTACGCCGAGGAGAAGGGACACGCTGAGTGCGCGCCGGTGAAAGGCGTTGTCCGGTTGCCTAAGCAGAAGAAAAGCATGCACACCGGCAACGGCCAGGCCGGTTGCGGCGTATGCCGCCAGGGTCATGTGGAGCGATTCGGAAAAAGCGGCGGGATTCGCCATGGCGCGGATCGGGTCGAATGAAACAACCTGTCCGTTTGTCATGACCAGGCCGGCGGGCGTATTCATCCAGCCATTCGCAATCACGACAAAGATGCCGGACAGAGTGCCGCTCACCGCTACCATCACGCCGGCCAGGAGGTGCGCCCTGGGTGTGATGCGCTTCCACCCGTACAGGTAAATGCCGAGAAAGATTGCCTCGGTGAAAAAGGCAAAACCCTCTAATGAAAACGGCATGCCGATTATCGGGCCGGCGAACTCCATGAACCGGGGCCAGAGCAGACCCAGCTCGAACGAGAGCACGGTACCGGATACCGCGCCCACGGCGAAGAGAATTGCGGTCCCCTTTGCCCAGCGCTTCGCCAGCTCAAGGTAGATCGCCTCTCCGGACGTCATCCAGCGACGCTCGGCTATCACCATCATTGCGGGCATCGCAATGCCGATCATCGCGAAGATGATATGGAACGCAAGTGACATCGCCATCTGGGAGCGGGCAGCGAGGAGGTCGTCCATCGTTGAAGGGTACCCTCGGCCTGTGGAGAGGTACAGGGACAAAATGGCGGGGGGTAGAACAGCGGCGCTCGTGGTGCGGAGGTGTGACAGAAGAATGGTTCTGTCACACCTGGGGGTACTCTACCGGATTTCCGGTCGCTCCTTCGCGACGCCACACGCGATGCGGGACGATCCACCCTCGGCGCTCGCGTGCGCGCCATCGGGCTGAGCGGTCACCACGATCGATGTTCCTCCGTTGTGAAAGACTCCGCGTTCTCCCTTGTCGAGTCGAATGCCCGCCCAGTCGAAGGTAGTGTCGGACCACTCGGCAGGATTGCTCGTGGAAATGTCCGGCAGGTCCCCTGCCATGACGGTGTCTTTGGAACCGGTGACGCTCAGAATCGGGCCTGAGGTCGCAAAGGCCGGAGGGTCACAAGACGCGCTCGCATGAAGGTTGATGCCATGGGCGCCTTGCGGCAGCCCAAGCGTGTGCACCCGCACCCGCACTCCGCCTTTAATCTCCAGGAGATCGACGAATCCCACCAGCTTGTTGTCGGCATCGAAGAGTTTGACAGAGGTAGGGACGGGCGGAAGTCCCAGGCAGCCGAGGAGGGTAAGCAGGCCGGCGGCGGGCACGACATGGCGGCGGAAAGTCATGGTTCCAGTGCGTTCGGGTTTGCTGCTACGTGCGAGTCATCTTCGGGGACGAACCTGACCCCGGGGGCCGCACCGCCCGCAATCAGTGGGGCCGGAGGAGGAAGGTAACGTGGTAGGGCTGCCGGCTCACGTGACGGACCTCCCTGATCCGAGTATTATCCAGCGTCCATTCCCACCGCTGGAGTTCCCATGGCCGCACCGGAGAAGACTGCTTCCTCCATGTTTCAGCCTGACTCAGGTATTCAGATGGTGGCCGCCATGCGTCCGGGGTACGAGACGGTACTTACGCCGGAGGCGGTGAATTTCGTCGCGGCGCTCCACCGGAGCTTTAACCCGCGACGAATCGAGCTTCTGGCCCGGCGGAAAACCGTGCAGGACAAGATCGACCAGGGCGTCTTCCCTGATTTTCTGACCGAGACCCGGGCAGTCAGGGAGGCTGACTGGCGTATTGCTCCGGTCCCGGCGGACCTGGAAGACCGGAGAGTCGAGATCACCGGACCGGTAGACCGGAAGATGGTCATCAACGCGCTCAACTCGGGAGCCAGCGTTTTCATGGCCGATTTCGAAGACGCGACCTCTCCCACCTGGGCCAATCTCATCGAGGGCCAGGCCAACCTTCGGGACGCCATCGACGGCACCATCGAGTACGTCTCGGCCGAGGGGAAGAACTATCGTCTCAATAACCGGGTCGCCACGCTGCTCGCGCGTCCCCGCGGGTGGCATCTCGAGGAGCGCCACATCCTGGTAGACGGCGCGCCGCTTTCCGCCAGCCTCCTCGATTTTGGTCTCTACTTCTTTCATAATGTCCGCCGGCTTCGAGAGCGGGGAACCGGCCCCTACTTCTATCTCCCCAAGCTGGAGAGCCACCTGGAGGCGCGGCTCTGGAATGAGGTTTTCACGTCTGCCCAGGAGACGCTCGGCGTGCCATCCGGTACCATCAAGGCGACCGTACTCATCGAAACCATTCTCGCGGCATTCGAAATGGATGAAATCCTGTACGAGCTGAGAGAGCACATCGTCGGGCTCAACTGCGGCCGTTGGGATTACATCTTCAGTTTTATCAAGAAATTCCGGAATCACCCGCATTTCGTTCTGCCTGATCGCGGGAGTGTCGGGATGGATCGCCATTTCCTCCGATCCTACACCAGGCTGGTCGTGAAGACCTGCCACCGCCGCGGCGCCCACGCGATGGGCGGCATGGCAGCGCAGATCCCGATCCGGAACGATCCCGAGGCGAATCGCGCGGCGCTGGACAAAGTGGTGGCCGACAAGAAACGAGAAGTGGGCGATGGACACGACGGGACCTGGGTTGCGCATCCAGGCCTGGTCGAACTCGCCCGTGAAATTTTCGATGCGGGAATGCCCGGTCCCAACCAGGTTAGTGTCGTGCGTGAGGACGTCCACGTTTCAGCGGTCGATCTCCTTGCTGTTCCGGAGGGCGCGATTACCGAGCAGGGAATTCGCCAGAACATCACTATCGGCCTGCTTTACCTGGAAGCGTGGCTCAACGGGCTCGGGTGCGTGCCGATTTTCAACCTGATGGAAGACGCCGCGACGGCTGAGATCTCCCGGAGCCAGCTCTGGCAATGGATACGGCACGCTGCTCGTATGGACGACGGACGGGTCCTGGATGTCGCGCTCTACCGCGCGATTGCTGCCGAGGAGCTGGAGCGTATACGCTCGCTGGTGGGGGAGGACAGGTTTGGCAGCGGGAAGTTCGCGCTGGCCGAGCGGATATTCGACGGACTGATCACGTCCCCGGAGTTTACCAGCTTTCTGACGCTGCCGGCATATGACGAGCTGATCACGCTGGAGGGATAGGCCGTTCTGAACGTCTCTCACTGGGAGATACCTTGAAAAAGATCTTTCTGCTCCTGCTGGTTGCCGCCGGTATTTACGTCGGGTATCTCGCCCGTAAGGAGAAGCCGGGAGCCGGTCCTGGAGCGCACAATGGGAAGGTGGCGGCCCAGCCGGTGATTGCAGCCGTCGAGGCCTATCGCATCGCGCACAATGTGTACCCTGAGGATCTCGACGATTTGCGAACCGAAAATGCCAGTATTCCGAGCCGTATCGATGGGCATGAAATCGGATATAGCCGGCACGGCGCCACCT
>JBDTQP010000062.1:0-14155 GCA_039932125.1 Gemmatimonadota bacterium | reverse complement strand
CTTACCTCTTACCTCTTACCTCTTACCTCTTACCTCTTACCTCTTACCTCTTACCGCTCACCGCTCACCGCTCACCGCTTCCCGCTCACCCCAGCCAGAAACTCCGCCACCCGCTCGAGCTCCGCTGGCGTGTTGATACCAACCGCCTCCATCGGCGAGAGGGCGGGAACGGTGCGCACCGAGCTTCGCTGAGCCAGCCACGGAATAAAGGGCAGGAAATTTCGCTCGCCGGTCACTGCCCCCAGGGGAGCTATCCTGGCATACTCGGGAAGAAGCTCGAGATAGGTTGACCCGGTCAACGCAAACAGTCCGAGATCCCCTTCCCCTCGCGCGGGCATGGGGTCGCCTTCCCGGCGATGCAGCACACCGGCAATGCCGCCATCGGGATGTCGCGGAAAGTGTATGTAGGGCTCAGGAAGAACCAGCGTCGGAAAGCCGAGCGATGGTGGTCTGCCTGATCTCATCAGATCAGCCAGGCGATGGACGGTCCCGTCCTGGACCGCAACCTGGTCACACCAGGTGATCCACACCTCGTCTGGCCGAAGCTGGCCCACGCGATCGCGTGGAATCAGAATAGCATCGAGCATTCCGGTTGGGGAATCCTGCCGCACCACCTCGATTGTTCCCGGCCGGCCTCGGCAATGCCCCAGCACCTCTTCCTCGGCACTGGGACTCACGACGAGGATGAACATGGAAATCACCGTGGCATAGCGATCGAGGATGTGGTCGATCATCGGGCGGCCATTGACCGGCACCAGCAGCTTTGGCAATGACGAGCCGAGGCGGGTTCCACGACCGGCGGCGGGCACAATCATGATTCGGCTCACGAGGAAACCCTCGCCTGGCCGGTGATCACGGTGAGAAGGCTGCCAAGATCTGGAAAGATTCCAATGAAATTCGGATCGTCAACCTGCTCGCCGCTCCGCACTGACGCCGTCCACGCCCCAGCCGCCGCGCCGGCTACGAGTCCCGATGCGCTGTCTTCGACCACCAGGCTCTTCTCCGGTGTTCCGGCCGACAGCGTGATAGCACGAGCGTAGGTCTCCGGATGCGGCTTCCCCCGGGACACGTCGTCCGCGGTGACGATGACCGGAAGATAGACGTCGAGTCCTCCCTGGTTCAGCAGCATTCGGGCAGTGGCGGCCGATGCGCCAGTGCCCAGCGCGAGATGAAAACCAAGGCTGGAAAGTGTCTCAAGGGCAGGAAGGGCATCCGGAAAGGCACTCGACTTCTGCAGGTATTCGCGGGCGCGCTCCTGCTTCCACCGGGTCCATGCACGTATTTCGGCGGGAGCGGGATCAAGGCCGGCGGTATACTCCCGCACGACCTCGGCGGTCGCGCGGCCGGCGATGGTTTCGTAAGCGGGTGGATTGGCGATGCCGGTGCGGGACCAGAGATCGGAATAGGCACGAGAGTGACAGCTGGTGCTGTCGGTGAGAACGCCATCCATGTCGAAGACGATCAGATCGAATTGCCGCATCCAGCTCACTTGTGGGATGTCGCGGCCCCCGTACCGAATACATCGGCCGGAGCTGTATCGATCATGTCTTCCATGGCGGAGGGTGCAGTGCGCGATGAGAGCCGGCGCCAGCGTCCCCGCAGGATGGTCCAGAGGGAGCTGAGCCCTTCGGCAACGGTCGTACGCCGGATTTTCTCGGGAGAAATCGGGAAGTAGTAGACCGGCGTCTCGAAGACTTCCGCCCGCTGGCGCAGCAGGGCGGAAAGCACCAGCTGATTGAAATCCCGCCGCCGGTAGTCGAGCGAGCCCTCTCGAAGCAGCGTCGAACGAACGACCCGAACGCCGGAGAGCGAATCGGAGATGTACCGGCCATACAGCGCAAGGTACGCGAGACTCAGCACATGGCTTCCGACGTAGCTGATCGCTGCCTTGATTCGTTTGTGGCGATAGACGAGCCGGTACGCCAGCTTGATGTCATTCACCGAGAGACGCCGGCTTCCCCATACCGCATCGAGACGGCCACCGGACAGGTGGGCGGCGAGGTTTACGATATCGTCGCCGCGATACATGCCGGATGATTCGAAAAGCATGACGTAATCGAAATCGCGGTCGTGGGCTATGCGAGAGAACGCATCGGCGCTGTTCGATGCCTGCGTCGCGAGATTCCGCACATCAAAGGGAAGTGAGTTTGCGAACTCGGGGCCGAAGGTCTCCGAGCTTTCGTAGAATACCGTGAGCACCAGGGGCAGATCTCCGATGCCGGCCCGGATCATCTCCACAATGGACTCCGCCACCTTGTTCAGTGACTCGGCATCGAGCAGCAGCACGGCCAGGCGGAGGCGTTCGCCCCGTCGAAGGAGGGCCTTGATGAATGGCGTCAGCACCTTGGTCGCGTCATGCCGGCCGGTGAGACCATCCTCATAGTTCCCGATTCTGACCAGTCGCGGATCTTCCAGACTGTCGAGGTGCCCCAGCGGAACATACGACCCCGATTCCGTGCGTCCCGGCTCGTTCAGTACATAGTGCGTAATGAGACTCGGTGTGGGCAGCGTCAGCCGGTCTTTTTCCCGGAGATAGAACAGCGCCCGGTTGATCAGGTCCACAGCGCTGCTCCCGCAGATCTCCGCGTCTTCCTGGAGATTGGTGATCAGCACCTTTACCGCCTTGAGATTCTGCGCGATAGCCGCCCCTATCCCCGGCGTCATGTATGAGGGAAAGAGACTCGAGTGCTGGGTCCCTGGCGCGTACACGATCAGGTCGGCTTCGGAAATTTTTGCGAGCAGGCGCGGATTGGGAACCAGCGAAACGCGGTGACTCCTGAGAAAGTCGGGGATCTCGCCGGGGTTGGCCTGCAGCTGGCGCTTCTCACTGGCAGTGATGAGATGGTCAAGGAGATAAATATCCCGGATGTTCTGCGGTTTCTCCGCCGTTACGATCTCGGCCTCCGTCGCGAGCAGGCGGCCTTCCCGGTCGACCGCGACCAGGCAGGCATTCCGCCCGTCGGTGACGTTCTCGATCGTGCCCGGCGCGATGTTCAGCAGCGAGCAATAGTCATCTACCGCATCGTTGAACCGGCGGCCGACGTGAAGAAAGCACCCGGCAAAGGCGAGGTTGCCCAGGCTGCAGTTGCTGAATGAAAAGGGATGATCGCTCGCCTGGGCGAGGAATCGGTCGAGCCGCACGGCCAGGGCGCCCAGCGCACGCGAGTTTATTCCGTTCGCGAGCCGCGCCAGCTCCCGCTGGAAATCATCGCGGGGAGACGCCGCGCGGTCGCGTATCAGGGTGCATGACTCAGAGACTTCGGTAAGCGAGTATTTGTCGGGGAACCTGAGATCGAGGATGGAAATCAGGTGGTCGTCGCAGGTCCTGAGCCTGGCAGCGAGACTGGAAGCGTTCTTCCGGAAATCAGAAGGCCCGAGGCAATCTCCCAGGAACCGGCGAACCTCGCCGGTGGAGAGACCATCATCGTAGCCATTGATGGCGAGCGTGAGCGCAACGCGATCACTCTTGATCAGCTCCGAGGAGAGCACGCTGGAGCCGCGTCCCCCGGTAAAGAGCACGACCTTGACCGTCGCGTTCGGATCCAGCGATGGCATGCTCACGCGAGGGCGACCTGCTGGAACAGGAAGTTCCGCCGAAGCCAGAGAAATGCCAGGTACGCAAGCAAAGGGCCGGCCTTCACGGCACTCACCAGGAGGAGCGATGCGGAATTGGTGATCGGAATGTGATCACGAACAAAGAGGACCAGGATCAGGTTCTGAAGCACCGAGAGACCAAAGATGAGCGCGAGGTGAATGCGAGCCACCGATGTCATCCGGGGAACGAGGGCGACCAGAAATGCCAGGGGGATGAACAGCACGGCGAGGTAGTGCTCCCACACCACCTGGGAGATAAGCAGGGTGAACGAGATCGCCATCAGGTACCAGAACAGGCGGCGACGTTCCCCCGTCCAGTTCTGTCTCGCGCTTCCAAGACTCAGAGTGACGAAAACGCCGAGCACGAGAAATTTCATGACCGAACGCAGCGCATCGGGGATCCAGCCCCCTGCGCGCACGACAGGTATCGAGTGGCTGACCGGCCGCAGCACATCGGCCAGGATATAGAGCGAGCTGTTGAATGGCCAGGGCGACGGCTTCTCACTCCCCCGTCTCAGGATATCGAGAAACTCCCGGTGAATCGGCAGGCCGAAGAGCAGAACCGATGCGACCGCTGTGACGGCAAAAACGCCGGCGATACTCAGGAAGAAACGCCGGCCGGATACGAGGGCGAGCACGGCAGGAACGAAAACAAAGGCCGGCTTCACCAGCACAACCAGGAGCAGGCACAGCGCTGTCTCCAGGTATTTCGCGCGCAGATGATACCGGAGACCAAGCACCAGGAACAGGAAGGCGATGGGTGTTGTCTGGCCGCCCACCCGGAAAATCGTCCAGAAAGGCTGGTACAGGAGAATCAGGGCAGCGAACGTTGTTGAATACCAGAGAACGGTCGTGGTACTGTTCCGCTCCGCATACGGTTTCATGAGCTGATACAGCAGAAACAGCCCGATTCCGAAACTCAGCGTCGCAACCAGCTTCAGGAGCACCAGGGCGACGGCGGGAGAGAAGATACTGAGCGGGGTATAGAGCCAGGCGGAAATTGGCGCGCCCCAGAAGGCCATCTGGCCCTGGGGCGTCTGTCCGTGAATGAGACTGCCGGGGTTATAGATGTCACGGAGCTGACCAGCTGCGGCGCGACTTCCCGTGTCGTAGAAATTGGCGAAGTCCCAACCTCGTCCCGCGGGGATGAGGATCGCAACGCATGCTCCCAGTGCGATAAGCACGAGGAAAAACCGGAGCAGTAAACGCTGAACGCGGACCGGGTCTCTCGCCATTGTTAGACGTGCGCCCTTTCCGCGCCCGGGCATAAATCAGGTGGTGGAGTCTTCCTTCTTCGACAAGGTGGTGACGTCTTCCTTCTTCGAGAAGATTGCTCCCACGCGCTTGAAGAAGCTGACAACATGGCGCCAGAAGATCAGCAACGCGCCACCGATAGCCCCAAGAATCGAGGTAAGCGGAAGGATCTGGTCGGGACCGACATACAGAAGATTCATGAGGTGCAGCATCTGAAGACAGCCTTTCTGAACATAGCAGTGGGAACCATCGACCCGCGATCAGGTTGTCCCAATCGAGAGTTCTCGAAAATTTCGTTGCCTGCCGCCATGGCGCACCGGCGTGATTGCCTTGCAGGAGGGCCAAACTGCACTTGGTCAAATTGAGCAACCCCTGTGCCAGCAATAACATAAGGGAACGAACCCGGATTTCATTTCCGCGTAACTCAGGGTTGCCATTGAGAGAGCGTAGAAGGACCCGCGGCCGCCCAGACCGAATTAGCCCGAATTTGCCCTGTAGCGAAAATCCCACAGGCTCGGGCCGGTTCGCATCATACCGTAAGGGCTGGAGCGCTCCCTCGCCGGGCGGAAATACCGCCTACGGCAAGCAATAGTAGAACATAGGTGGTTACGCCCGCGAGGAGGGATAGCCAGAGACCTCTCGAGGCGACGAGGTAGAGCGCTCCAGCCATGCCCGTGCCGGCAATCAGGGTTCGCCAGAGACGACTGAAAGTCGGAAAGGAGAAACCTTCCCGGCTCGCGAAAAACAGGGCCAGTGCCGTTCGCACGACTTCGGTACCCAGCGTCGCGGCGGCCGCCCCGACCATCCCGTACACGGGAATGATGAAAATATTGAGCGCCAGGTTGAGCATGGCCGACGCAAAGGTTATGCGAAGCACGCGATCCTGCCGCCCGGCCGCAATGAGCGCCATCTGGGGAACATTGCGATAGAACGCAACGGGAATGGTCCAGATGAGCACCTGTAACGCGACGATCCCGCGTTCATAACCGGGACCGAACACGAACCTGATGATCCCCGGCGCCAGCAGAAATCCGCCGACCGCAAGAGGAAATGCCGCGGCAAATACCTGAGCCATCGCCGTCTGGTACAACGCCTGCTGCCGGGCAGGTTCCGGAGCCAGTCGCGTCAGGGTCGGGAGAAGACTCTGGCTGTACGCGATGCCGAGATTCAGGAGAAAGCTGATGAGGGTGTAGGCGGCAACGTAGTAACCGACGTCGGCGGCGGTCTGAAATGCCCGGAGAAAGATGAGATCCGAGTTATAGATCATGAGACCAAGCAGGGCATGGAGCACCAGCGGAAACGCCCGCCGGAACACCGGTCCCGCGCTCGCCAGGTCCCACCGAAGCCGCAGCGAGGCGCCGCGCTTCCGAAGCCATAGCGCGAGCAGCGTCATGGCCAGCATGTCGCCGGTAAACTGGGCCAGCGGCACCCGCGCGAGATCGCCGGCCGATCGCACGAGGAGAATGACGAGCAGCACCATCGTGGACTCGCCCGCGATACGCGCCATGGCCACGCGCCCCGCGTCCTCCAGCCCGATATGAATCCAGCGGGTATTCGCGCCCACGCCGAGGAGCGTCAGTCCGTAGACAGCCAGGATCGCTCCGTCCGGCTGCGGCAGCAGGAGCAGCCCGCCAGCCGCGACGACTACCGCCAGGATGGCGGCAACCGTAAGACGAAGAGAAAGGACCGCGGGAGCCAGGGTATGGACCCGCGTATGATCGGCCGCTATCTCGCGGACGCCCAGCGTTTCTATACCGCAGTCAGCGAGATAGGTGAAGTAGAGCAGCACTGCCGTCGCGAGGCCGATGACGCCATAGGCGCCGGGACCCAGCGTGCGCGCGAGGTAGACGGTCGAGCCGAATGCAATGAGCCGGGCTAGCGCCTCGCCAGCGCCGAGCGCGGCAAAATTTTTCTGAACGGTTTTTTCGGAGTCGGCGCTCACGCCCATGGAGGCCGGTGAGCGAAACGCGGGCGGGTGTTCATGCTGGTTGCGGAATCAACGACCCCATGCATCCGGTCCAGTGGCCTGGAGAATGGAATCCATGGCCTGGCGAAGCACGGCGAACCGGGGAGCAAACCCAGCCGAGTCCGCGAGATTAGTGGCTTCCGAGGGGTCGGCGGCAAGGTTGTACACTTCCTCCGAGCCGTCCTCGTGGCGGAAATATTCGTCGTCCCCCAGAATGAGCGATCGAAGCTCCTCGGCTTTTCCGGAGGGAATGCCCGAGGTGATTACCTCGAACATCAGCGGTTCTTCGGCGGAGCCCCTGGTCATTGTCGAGTCCCAGTGCCGTCGCAACGAGGTGCCGGGAAAGCTGTGGTGCGGCGTAAGCCCGGCGAGATCAAGGATTGTTGCGGGCAGATCGGCCAGGTTGAGCCGCTCATGGTTTTCCTGGTTGGCCGGTACATGCAAAGGGTAGCTGATGATGAGCGGCACCTTCATCACCGGCGAGTAGAGGCTGTTGTTATGCACAAAAAGCCCGTGCTCGCCGAACTGCTCCCCGTGGTCCGAGGTGATGATCACCAGGGTATTGTCCAGCAACCCCTTCTCCTTGAGTGAATCGAGCAGGTGTCCGATCTGGTCGTCGAGGTAGGCGAGACTCGCCACGTACGCGTCATGCTCCCGATCGATCTCCGCCGGTTTCATCTTCAACTTGTCCACCCGACGGCCGCCCCGAATACTCTGGTCCGTGAGGTAGGGTTTCCGAGGAGTGCTGGACGCAAACTTCCGGTCCCACTCCGGCGGCGGGAAGTAGGGCTCATGGGCATCGTAGTAGTTCACGAAGGCGAAGGTCGGTTTACCGTCATGCTGGCGGGAGAGCCAGGAGACCAGCGAGCCGTCGATGTTCTCCGCGTTCTTCCGGGCGATGATGTCCTGGTAGCCGATGAGAGTACGGAACTGGTCCTTGATCGCGAGATAGCGGCCGATGGACGAGTTGAGGAATATCTCGCTGGCGGAAATACCGTAGTCGCTATAGTGAATGAAACCGCGGTTGAGACCAAATTCCCGTGAGGTATAATGCAGATTGGCGACAAATCCCGCGGTCACATAACCCTGCGATGTCAGCTCCTCCGCAAGCGTCGGGAAAGTCCCGTCGAGCGCAGTCCTGAACCCGGTGCTCAACCGATGGGGCAGCTGGCCGGTGAACATGCTCGCGTGAGAAGGGAGAGTCCAGCTCGAAGGGGACCGCGCTTCCCGGAAATTGATCCCGGTGGCTGCAAACCGCTGAAGCGCGGGCGTCGAGGGCCGGTCGTATCCGTCGAGGCTCATGCTGAGCGCGCGCGCCGTATCGAGCACGAGGAGCAGGATATTGGGCGATCCCTTCGCCGCGGCGGGCAGTCGGCTCACCGCTCGCCGCTCGTGAATCCTGGCACCCCCAATCACGCTCAGCGCCGCCAGCGCGGTGAGCCCGGCCAGAACCGGAATGGTCCGCCGAACGAGACGGACGAAGCCCTGCGGATGGGCCATGATCGCGCGGGTGCTCTGGACCGCGATGCCGATCGCGATCACCAGGAGCGCGTAGGTGTGCAGATCGAGAATAGCCAGGAAGGTGACACAGATGGCGGCTCCAAATGTCAGCGCGAACACCGCCAGTGTCGCCGAGAACCGGGACCGCCAGGCCATGACCAGCAGCCCCAGCAATATGCCGGGAATCAGCAACCAGGCCACGTCGGCAATTGGCGCCATCCATACGATGTTCGGCCCCATGGCAGTCTCGGCGTGGAAGACGCCTTTTCGAACCACCATGAACACGCCCTCGATCAATCCGCTCAGGAGACCGAGCCAGATTGCGGCGAGAACTATATCGAGCCCCTTGAGACCTGTCCCTGACGTGCGTTCCGACGAATTCAAAGCCATCTCTCTGGTGTCCTGACGAAGAAAGCGCGGACGAACCGCGCTTTCAGGTATTGGAAATGCGATGTTCCCGCGAGCGGGGAGCGCTGAGCGTCTACTTGACCAGCCGGTTGTATACGGTTCCCACGAGGCGGCCAAGAGCATATCCAAAGACAAAAGCGTAGACAAACCCGACCAGGCTGCCCAGGAAACTGACCTTGTATCCGGGGAGAAAAACCCGGAGAAGACTGAGATGCTGACCCACTCGAGGCCCGCCCTTTAAGACCAGGAGGTTGGTCGCGATGAAAATGCCAAGCCCGAGCAGAAGCCCGAACGCAATCCCCCAGGCCCGGCCGTTCAGCCGGAGAATGGTGGATTCCAGCGCTGCATCGGTGTCGTTGGTAGCGGTTTGCGGAGCCATATCGAAGAGGTCATCTCCAGTTAAATGCGCTTCCCGAATCCGGACGGAAAGCGTGAGGCTTGGCTTGGTATCGTTCATCCGACTGCTCCCTGCGGCATCCCGACGCGTTACAACTTAAATGTGATCCAGGAAATCCCGGGTTTGCGACAACTCCGACTTGGCCCGAATGACGAAAATGGAAAGCGCGATCACCATGTTCCGGGAGAACGCGAGGAACCAGCCGCCGACATATCCCACGAGGAATCCCCACAGGAGTCCGATGAATGCACCGGGCCAGGTGACTGAAAACCCCTTGAAATACTGCGACAGCAGCGACAGGCCGACGCCCTGATCGGGAGCGCGGAGAATCAGCAGCGCCGTCACGAGGAAGAGCGTGAAGCCCGTTGCCGCACCGATGGCCACGCCGAATGCGCGCTTGTGCAGCGGCGCGAACGCCAGCGCGATGCGCGGCGGCAGCACGTCTTCTGATTCTGGTGTGATGGCTGCGGTCATGTCGCGGCCTCGACTTTCGTGTGCTCTGGGGGCAGGGCCTGAAATATGGTCCCCTGATACGTAAGCGGCAATGCTGTCATCAGGCATCCTCCGGCCCCTGCACCGGTCGTGACACTCCGCTTTGCTGCCACGGACCCCGAGGTGTCTTGCTGGGAATCGGCGGCCAGGTTTCGACCCCAACTTCGGCAAAGGCCTGGACGTACGCCGGCGGCTTGGGCTCGCCGATCGCGTGGTGAAGGAACGTTCCCCAGAGTGCCGAGACCCCGTTCAGGAAATAGTAGAGGAGATGAACCGGCACCACGCGGAGCGCGAACCAGGCTCCCCGGATTCTTCCGAAAAAGCCATACATCCGCCGATTGGTATAGATCACCGGTATCACCAGTGCCAGGCTCGCAATCAGCCACCGGGGGTCCCGCAGGACGGCAGCAGCGATGACAAAGAGCAGTGAAAGCCAGATCAGGGCAACGTTGATCTTCTCAATCGCCTTGACATTGAGCACGCTGGTTTTGCCTTTGTCACCCTGTTCGACGATGAGCCGCATCCAGGGCACGCCGCGATCATGCAGATCGGTGGTAATTACGTTCCGCATGGTCCATCGCTTGAGATGGGTGCCCTGGATTTCCGGCCGCAGGAGAATACTGTGGCCGTGAGCGCGGATCCGCTGACCCAGCTCGATGTCTTCGATCTGGGGGCGGACGTAATGCCACTCGTCGTACATTCCGCATTCGACGAAAACCGTGCTTCTCACAGCACCGCATCCCGCCCAGAACGTCTCGGCAGGGCCGGGATTCTGATGGTGCACGTAGTGGTGCATCAGGTTTCGGTACTGGGAGATGAACCCGGCGGCCGGCGGGGCGTCGCAGTAGGAGCCAAAGACGGCTCCAAGCGACGGATCTTCGGCAAAGAGCCAGGCGAAGCGGCGCAACGTGTCCGGGCGAACGCAGACGTCGGCATCGATGAACACCGCCACCGCACCCCGGGCAGCCTCAAACCCGCGGTTTCGCGCATACGCCGGTCCGTGCGGTTTTCCCGGGAGACGCACGACACCATCCGCGTAACGCGCCGCTACGAGCGCCGTGTCATCGGTGCTCGCGTCGTCCACCACGATCAGCTCCCAGCACGAGCGTGGCAGATCGCTCCTGGCGAGGGCGGTCAGGGAAAGCGGCAGCACCTTTCCCCCCTGATAGGCAGGAACGATGACCGAAAGAAAAGGCAGCTCGCGCATCAGGAGCCCCGTTTCGGGGGCCTGAGCGCCTGCTTGAGGTCTCGGGCGCCCGCCCGGACTCTCAGTCTCCAATGAAATGATGGACTCCCCCATGCTTCGAGTCTCCCCCGTTTCCGGAAATAGTACATGTCGAGCCGCGGGAGGAGATGTGACGAAACGTCTTCTCCCAGCACCTTGAGCTCGGTGGTACACGCCTCCCGGTATACTTTTGCGGCTATAGCGGCCGCACGGTCATCGTAGACGCCATATGGATAGGCGAAACTCCGCGGCCGCTGCCCGGTTTCCTGCTCGATCCGGTCCGCCGACCCGGCGATTTCTGCCGTCAGCACGCTTTCAGGGAGTCCTGACAGACGCGGGTGCGTTCGCGTGTGACCTCCCAGCGTGATTCCCTGCTCCTTCAGCTTCCGAAGTGCCGCCCAGTCGAGCAGCGGCATCGTGGGGATGCCCGGAGCCGCTACTCCGCCCCAATCGTTGGTTCCTCCGGCGACATCCGACACGACGAACAGCGTGACGGGCAGCTTGTGCTGGATCAGCAGGGGCGCGGCCTCGGCCTCGAAATTCGAGAAGCCGTCATCGAAAGTCAGCGCGACTGCATCTTCCTTTGCGGAAACCTTTGAGAGCTCCTCCAGGCGGACGACGCGTACCGTCCCGCTCGCCAGCCATTCTACGTGCGCACGAAACTCTTCTCGATCCACCGAAATTGCCGACCCTGTGGGGTCGATACTGTGGTACATGAGAATCGCGCGCACCGCCTATCGCAGTGCGAGACCGGACCGCTGCTCCGCCACGACATCGTCAATGATCTGCTCCAGCGACCGGGTGAACGTGTATCCCGTGGCTTTCTCCAGCTTCCGGGTATCCGGAACCCGCCGTTCCAGGTCCTCAAAACCGACGGCGTAGGCCTCACTGTAGGGGATATGCACGATGGAAGATTTCGACCCGGCAGCATCCCGGACCATCTCGGCCAGCTTGTTGATTGTGACCTCCCGGTCGGTGCCGACATTAAACACCTGGCCCACCGCCGATGGCGTGTTGATGAGACGGAGAACCGATTCTACGGCATCACGGACGTGGCCGAAGCAGCGCGACTGCTCACCCGACCCGTAGACCTGGATCGGCTCATTGGCGAGCGCCTGAGCAACGAAATTGGGAAGCACCATTCCGTAGCGGCCGGTCTGGCGCGGTCCCACCGTATTGAAGAAGCGGGAGATGATGACAGGGACCTTTTTCTCGCTCCAGTAGGCCAGGGCAAGCCACTCATCGAGCGCCTTGGAACAGGCGTAGGCCCAGCGGGAGTGCATGGTCGAGCCGAGCTTGAGATCGTCGTCCTCGGAGAAGGGGATTTTGACTCCCTTCCCGTAGACCTCGGAGGTTGAGGCCAGCACCACCAGCTTCTGCTTCTTGGCCGCCGCGCCGAGGACCACTTCGGTGCCCCGGACATTGGTCTCGATGGTATGCACCGGCCGTTCGACGATCAGGCGCACACCGACCGCGGCGGCGAGGTGGACAGTCACATCGCAACGGTCCACCAGCTCGCTCACCAGCGGCGCGTCAATACAGGAGCCGACGCGATGCTCGAGGCCCGGACGCCCCATCAGATGGCTGATGTTGTCCATCTGGCCGGTCGAGAGATCGTCGAGGATGATCACCTTGTCGCCTCGATCGAGCAGTGCCTCGGTCAGGTGCGATCCAATGAATCCTGCGCCGCCAGTGATGAATACCTTCATTTTTATAAGCCTGGGTAAAGGTTTAGCTAACACATATATCTGCTTAAGTGCTATGTGCTATGTGCTATGTGCTATGTGCTACGTGCTACGTGCCAGGTGCTGGGTGCTAAGTGCTAAGTGCTAAGTGCTAAGTGCTAAGTGCTAAGTGCTGGGTGCTAAGTGCTAAGTGCTAAGTGCTGCCAAGCTCTTCCTGCGCACCAATCCACGTTTTTCCTGCGCCCGCTGAACGATATCAAGATACTGCGGCACCACCGCGCTTTCCGTATAGTGCGCCAGGTATGCCTGGTATCCCGACTCTGCCCGCTCTTTCCGATACGCCGGGTCGGACTGAAGACGGCGCATCGCTGCGAGCAGTTCATCTCCGGTGGTAAACAACTCGCCGCCGCCAGCGCCTTCCACGATCTCGGGAAAGGGACCGATTCGCCGGGCGATCACCGGTGTTGACTGTTTGAAGGCCTCGATCAGGATGATGCCGAACGTCTCGTAGCAGACCGAGGGTACGATCAACGCCTCAGCGTGCTGGTAATATCGCCGCAATTCGTCCGGTGTTACCCGGCCGAGGAAGTGTACATTGTCAATTCCCGCGGCGATTCCTTTCAGGACTTCGGTGTATTCGCCATCTCCGGCGATCAGCAGATCCGCATCCGGATACTGGCGGAAGAGCGGAATCACGTCATCGAGCCCCTTGATCTTCTCCAGCCGGCCGACGAACAGGAAATAGGGGCGCTCGTGCGGGCGCGGGCCGCTCACCGCTGCCCCGCCCTGTTCCGGATCGGGAAGAAAGTACGGCAGTACCTCCATCGGATACGTGAGTCCGAACTCGGCGTGCTTTTTCCGGCTGAAATCGCTCATTGCAATGATGGCGTCCATGTGCCGAAGCTCGCGCTCCAGGTACCCTGTCCAGCGCCATAACTGGGGCGGTCTCCGGTAGTGGAGCGTGCAGCGCAGGCACTCCCGGCCGGTGCAGAGCTCTCGCCCATGGCGCCAGAGCACATGCATCGGGCAGACCAGCCAGTGCTCGTGAGCCATATACAACTTGAGGGCGTTGCCATACTTGAAGATGCCCGGCCCGCCGATGAGCGAGACGTTGTGATAGTTGATCACATCGTACCCGCCTTTTGCCAGCAGCCGGCGGATTTTGCCGCCGTTCGCCACCGGCCTCCCGAACTGCTGGGTCAGGAGCGGAGAGAGCGTTCCCACTCCGCTCCGGAGCGACACGACCTCGATACCCTCGGGCTCCTGGCCCGGCCCGGGTTCGGGTCCCTTGTGAAGCGTGTTGTACGCATCGACGTCGTGCACGATCGTGACTTCGTGGCCCGCTCTGGCCAGGCCCCGCGCCAGGCGCTGAATCCCGATGCCATCTCCGCCGAAGTTGTACGGCGGATAGAACGTGGTCATGAAACAGAACCGGAGTCCGTTCATGCCGCCGCCTCGGCGAGCGCATTGAGTGCCGCCCGCGCGGTGCGCGGCCAGGCCAGCGTGTTCGCCTGTTCCAGCGCGCGCCGTCCCATCGCCAAACGGGCCGGCTCGTCGGTCAGCACCTTCTGCATCGCGTTGGTGAGCGCCGTTTCATCACCCGGTGCCACGAAGATGCCGCCACCCTGAAGCAG
>JBDTQP010000061.1:0-14339 GCA_039932125.1 Gemmatimonadota bacterium | reverse complement strand
GACATGTATGCCGGGGTTCCCACTACCAGCCCGACCTCGGTGAGCCCGCCGACGCGCTCGCTCAGGCGGGCGATACCAAAGTCCATGACCTTGAGGACGCCATCGGCGTCCAGCAGCAGGTTCTGCGGCTTGATGTCGCGATGAATGACGCCCTGTTCGTGGGCGACGGCAAGAGACTCCGCCAACTGCACCCCGATGGCGAGCGTTGAGGGAATGCCGAGGCGGCCACGGGTGTCGATCAACTGACGAAGGGTGACGCCTTCGACAAATTCCATGGTGAGATAGTACGCGCCGGACCACTCGCCGAAATAGTGAGTTCGCACGACGTTCCGGTGGGTGATCCGGTAGGTCAGTCGGATCTCGCTCTTGAAGCGCTCGAGAATGGTATCGTCGGCCAGGAACTCGGAGCGGAGCGTCTTGATGGCGACATCCTGCCCCAGCTCCGTGTCCCTTGCGCGATACACCGTGCCCATGCCGCCGCGTCCCACGACGGCGAGAATTTCATAACGATCGGCGAAGTGCGCTCCGGTGGTGAGATTCCCCGCGTCAACGGTGGCCGCAAACTCGGCGGTGTGCTTCCGCGCGACGTCGATATCACCGCGCAACTCGCGAATCTGCTCGCGCAGCCGATCCTCGCGCGCCTTCATCTTGTTGACCATTCCATCGAACACCCGGGCGAGGTGCCCCAGCTCGTCATCCCGGTGGCCGATGGAGGCAAGCCGGCCGGAGGTGTATTGCCCGGCTTCTACTGCAATGGCTGCCTCGATCACCTGGTGCACGTCTTCCAGGTATTCCTTCTCCTTATCGTGAAACCGCTTCTTCTCGAGGCTGGCTGAGATACGGGCCCGAAGCAGCACAGCATCGAAAGGCTTAGGCAGGAAATCTTCCGCGCCGCGCTCGATACAGCGCACCACGCTGGGCATATCGTCCAGCGCCGATATCATGATGACTGGAATGTCGCGGGTGGCGGGACTGCTCTTGAGCTGCTCAAGCACCGCGTACCCGTCGACCTCCGGCATCAGCACATCGAGAAGTACGAGATCAAACGGCTCGGCGGAAATCCGGGTCAGTGCCTCACGACCATTGGCGGCCGTCTCGACGGCATATCCCTCGCGGCTGAGCCGGCGGCGCAACACCTCGCGATTGTCTTCCACGTCATCCACTACGAGAATCTTTGCGCCAGTGGCGGCATCCGGCACCCGGCGCTCGCTGGTGACCGGGCTGGCAGCAACCGAGGCACTGCCAGGCACCAATCGCTCCGCTGCTGCCTTGATCCGGAGAAGATCCTGGGAAAAGGTGTCGCTCGGCGGGAGTGCGGACGATCCGAGAAGGCTTCGCACGGCGGTGAGAATTCGTTCCTGGGGGATGCGTATCGCCGTATAGAGGTTGCTCAGCTCCTCGCTGCTCACCTCGGTGCGGGTCGGAGGGAGCGCCGCATTGATCAGCAGGAGAACATCCCGCGCGCGGGAAAGCGTTTCCTCCAGTGCCGCGCGACATTCCGCATAGGCGGCGCCCTCGGCATCTTCCATCAACATCTCGGTGTAGCCAACGATATGATTCACCGGCGTCCGGAGATCGTGGCGTAACTCACCAACGCCGAGTGGAGCGCCAGACTTGGTTTCAGTCATCCCGCGGCCCGGCCGAGCAGCGCCTCGATCTTCCCCAGCAGGCGTGGCAATTCGATCGGCTTGGTGTCGTAATCATTGCATCCCGCCGCGAGCGCCTTTTCCCGGTCTCCCGCCATCGCATGCGCCGTCAGGGCGATGATCGGCACGCTGGCGCCTGTCGGGGTTGCCCGAATCTGGCGGGTCGCTTCCCATCCATCGATTTCCGGAAGACTCATGTCCATGAGAATGAGATCGTAACCGCCGACCACGCCCATCTCGACACCCTGGCGGCCGTCGACCGCCACGACGATGTCATATCCTTTCTTGCTCAGGCGGCGGGAGAGCATGTCGCGATTCATTTCATTGTCTTCAACCAGCAGGATTGTTGGCATGCCTTACCCTTTTGCCGTGAGGCGAACGGTCGCAGGTACTCGAATGGTGAACACGGAACCGGTGCCCGGCTGACTCTCCACCTGGACGTCTCCACCCATCATCAGGCAGAACCGCTTGGTGATAGCAAGGCCGAGTCCGGTGCCGCCATACTTGCTCGTCGTCGAGGCCTCGGCCTGAGAGAAGGCTTCGAAGAGGCGCCCCATCTGCTCCGGCGACATGCCAATGCCGCTGTCGGCCACGTTGAACACGACCATCTCCTCCACGTCGTCGCCGGTGGACTGCCGGCTCACCGTCAGGGTGACGACACCCTTCCGGGTAAATTTGCATGCGTTGGAGAGGAGATTGAGCAGCATCTGCCTCACCTTGGTGAGATCGGCGTGCATGGCGCCGGGATCGTCGGGGCAGATGAGCGTCAGCGTATTCTCGTTGCGGCGGGCCAGCGGATCCATAGTGCTCAGGACATCGTCTATCATGGGCCGAATCGCGAAGGGCTCCAGGTGCAGCACCATCTTGCCCGCTTCGATCTTGGAGAGATCGAGGATGTCGTTGATCAGCGCGAGGAGGTGGCGGCCGGCCGTCTGAATCTTGCGGAGGTCGGCGACGTGCTCGCCGTGGCCCAGGTCCTCCACTTCCTCCTGAAGCATTTCGCTGTAGCCGATGATCGCGTTGAGTGGAGTTCGGAGCTCATGACTCATGCTGGCGAGGAACTGGCTCTTGGCGGCGTTCGCTGCTTCGGCTTCCCGGCGGGTCTGAAGCAGCTCGGTGACATCGTGATAAAGTGCCACCAGGCCCACTTGCTCCTCGTCCATCAGGATGGGAACGGCCAGGATCTCGACGTCGACCGGCCCGCCGTCCTTTCGCCGCCGCTGACCCATGCCGTGGACGGACTGGCGGAGCGCCTGGGCCTGCCGGGTATACACCAGCGCTTCCGCCCGGGTCGTGTCATCAGTGACGAGGCTGTCGAGGTTTCGGCCGATTGCTTCGGCGCGGCTATAACCGAAGAGCTGTTCGAATGCCGGATTGCAGGAGGCGACATCGTCATTCCGATCGAGGGTGACAATGGCGACAGGAATATTGAAAACCAGCGTTTCCAGATACTGCCGCTCCCGCCGTCCCGCGGTATACAACCGGGCATTTTCGATGGCCAGCGCCGCGGCCGGCGCGAACATGTTGAGCCGGCGAAGGTCTTCCTGGCCGAACACCCGGTCGGGATCGGAATGGACCATCGCGAGCGCGCCCACCAGCCGGCGGCCGATCAGGAGCGGTGCCGCCATGACTGAGTGCACCATCACGTCGGAGTACTGGCCGGACTGCCCCAGCCATTCGTGGTAGGACGGAATGATCAGCGGGTCGAGCGTTTGCGCCACTGTTCCCATGGCGCCCTCGCCCACCTTGAGGCGCGTGCCGGTCGACTCCTTGCCGATACCATCGCTGGCGACGACCAGCAGCTCGCGCGCCTCTTCGTCAAAGATCGCGACTTCGCCGCCGGTGACTCGCAGCAGGGTCACCGCCTGCTCCAGCACCGACTGGAGCACGCGGGACAGCTCGAGGTCGGACGAGAGCGCCGCGATGGTTTCGAGCAGCGCCTTCTGGTCATCGGCGCGCAGTCGCTCGGATGCAAGCAGCCGGGCACGTCCGATCGCAATTCCCACCTGCTGCGCCGCCGCGGTGAGAATTTCGAGATCTTCTTCGCTGAACGCATCGGTGTCCGCCGATTCGACGACCAGCACACCGATGGTCCTGCCATCCACCCAAAGCGGCACATCCACTTCGGAGCCGCTCACTCGCGTTGCCCGGTAGCGCACCTCTGTGCGCACATCGGCCGTGTAATGAATCCGCCCGTCTGCCAGCGCGCGCTCGCTGAGTCCTTGCCCCGGCGGCAACCGGTAGCCATCCGGCACGTCGGGCCAGCCGACGCACGCCTGGATTACCCGGTCACCGCTTGTCTCGTCCTTGAGCAGGATGGATACGACACTGTATCCCAGTCCTTCATCGTGCAGCCCGGTGACGACAGAATGGTAGAGCTCGTTCTCATCTCCGGCGGCCGCGATAGCGGTGGTGAGGCGAAGCAGCGCTGCCTGGCGCGGTGCGACGGTGGTGGAAGAGCGAATGGCCATCCTCACCCGCCAGACGGCTGGCGCTGGGTGCCGATGATGCCCCGTATCTCGGTCATCAGGTTCGTCGGCTCGGCCACGCTCCATCCCTCGGCCGCCAGCGCCTTATCGAGCTGGGGGCCCGGGTCCGGGTTCTTCGCATGTTTCTGGATCGCCGAAGCAAGCCGGCGACGATTGATGGGCTTGGTGAGATACTCGGATGCGCCGAGCATATACCCGAGATGCTGTTCATCCATGATGGTGAGCATGATGACGGGGATGCCGGCGAGCGCCGGGTCGGTCTTGAGCGCGGAAAGCACCGCCCATCCATCCATACCCGGCATCACGACGTCCAGAGTGATGGCATCAGGTTTGTGCTCGGCGGCGAGCCGTAAGCCGATTTCGCCGGATGCCGCTTCGATGACGCGAAAGCCTTCTTTGGCCAGAATGCGCGTCAGCAGGTTTCGCGCAGCGGCATCGTCGTCGATGATGAGCACCGTGCCAACCTCACCGGACTTCCAGGCGTTCGCCGCAGGTTTGTCATCCGCCAATCCGGCGGTAAGCGGAATGGTTGCCGTGAAGGTCGATCCCTTGTCCGGCTCACTCGTTACGGCGACATCCCCGCCCATGAGCTGGCAGAATTTTCTCGATAGCGCGAGCCCCAGTCCGGTCCCGCCGTATTTGCTGGATGTCGACGTCTCGGCCTGGGTAAACGCCTCGAAGAGCCGGCCTATCTGTTCGGGCGTCATTCCCACCCCGGTATCCCGCACGCGAAAGGTCATCGCCTTCGCGAGCCGCTCGACTTCAAGTGTGACGACGCCATTTTCGGTGAACTTCGCTGCATTTGCCAGCAGATTCAGCAGCACCTGCCGGAGCCGGGTCGCGTCGGCCTCCATCGATCCCGGGTCGTTACGATGGATGACCTCCAGTCGGTTTCCATTCCGCTCCACCAGCGGCTGCACCGTCGTCGCGACATCGTCCATCACCTTCCGGATGTCAACCGTTTCCAGATAGAGATCCATCTTGCCGGCTTCGATCTTGGAAAGGTCGAGGACCTCGTTGATCAGGGTCAGCAGGTGGCGGCCCGCCGCCTGGACCCGCTGAAGATCGGGGATGAGCGCGACATGGCCTCCTTCTTCGGCCTCTTCCTGCATCATTTCACTGTAGCCAAGAATGGCATTGAGCGGCGTCCGAAGCTCGTGGCTCATGCTGGCGAGAAATTGACTCTTGGCGGCGTTGGCGGCTTCCGCGTCGCGCCGCGTCGCCAGCAGCTCGGTGATATCGTGGTAGAGACCCATCATGCCGACGCGTTTCCCACTGACGATGACCGGGACGGCGAGGACCTCGACATCCACCAGCGTGCCGTCCTTGCGGCGACGTTGACCAATCCCGCGCACCGGGTGGTCACCAGCTTCCCGGGTATACGATACGGCGGCCGCACGCGTGGCCTCGGTGGTAATGACATCGTCCAGGCTTTGTCCGGTGATCTCGCTCGCGGTATAGCCGTAGAGGTTTTCGAAAGCAGGATTGCAGGACACGACGTGATGCTCCGGATCGAGCGTCACAATGGCCACCGGACTGTTACGCACCAGCTCGGCAAAATATTGCTGCTGTTGCTGGGCGGCCATGAAGAGGTGCGCGTTTTCGATCGCGATGGCCGCTTGCGGAGCAAACAGGTTCGCCAGCCGGAGGTTGCTCTGGCTGAACCTCCGTGCCGGCTCGGCATGCCAGAAATTGATGGCGCCGACCAGTCGCTTGCCGATGAGGAGCGGGATGACGAGTGCGGCATGGACCTCGACGCCGGAATATCGTGAAGAACGGCCGGCCCACTGGCCGTAGTCTTCGATCATGAGTGGCGCCAGGCTCGCCGCCACCTGGCCCATGGCTCCTTCGCCTTTCGCGATCCGGGCGCCAATCGATCCGCGTGCCGTATTGTGATTGGCAACGATCACCAGCTCCTCGGCCGCCGCATCGAAGATCGCCAGCTCGCCGCCGCTCACTCCGAGCAGACGAACCGCCCGGGACAGCACGGATTGCAGGACTCGCTCCAGCTCCAGCTCGGAGGAGAGATCGGATAGCGTCTCCAGCAATTGCTCCTGCTGCTGCACCAGGCGAGCGCGGCCAATCGCGATGCTCGCCTGGTTGGCGGCCGCGGTCAGAATGCCGAAGTCTTCCTCGCTGAACGCGGTAGGGCGATCGCTCTCGACGACCAGCACGCCGAGCGGCTGCCCATCGATGATCAGGGGGACGTCCACCTCTGATCCACTATTAAGACCGGGGACATACAGCGGTTCCCGGGTGACATCGGGGGTGTAGAGGAGCTGCCCCGTGGCGATCGCCCGGGCCGAAAGCCCCTGGCCAGTGGGTACCCGCCATCCTTCAGGGAGTCCGGACCAGCCGACTGAGGCACGCATGACGCGATCGCCGGTCGCTTCGTCCACCAGGAAGAGGCCGACGAAGGTGTAGCCGATGTGCTCGTCCTGGAGTCCGTTCACCACCGCGTGACAGATCTGGTCTTCCTCGGAGGCGGCCGCGATGGCCGTGCTCAAACGGAGCAATGCGGCCTGGCGTCGGGCAGCGTACTGGATAGCTGTCACTATGAATTCCTGCGGTATATCGAGATTCCTGCCCTGGAAAGCGACGAAGCGGGGGACAACATCGCTTATGACGGGTGTTGGCGCTAGTAGATGGCGGCCTGGTTCCGGGAATCACTGCCGGATTGCGCTGCGGTTTTCCCCACCTCGGTGTTCAGTGGTTGCGTTGCTGCTCAGCGCGAGCACGCGGAAAGGGCCGATCTGAGATCGGCCCCTACACCGCTTACCGCTTACTCACTTTTCAAAGCCACCACTGGATCCACCCGCGCCGCCCGGCGTGCCGGCAGATACGCGGCGGCCAGCGCCGTGGCGCCCAGCAAGCCGGTCAATCCAATGTAGGTAGCTGGATCGGATGGCGTGATATCGTACAGAATCGCGCTTAGTACCCGAGTGAGCGCGAGTGCGGCGATGATGCCGAAGAAGGCGCCCAGGGCAGCGAGGGTCATTCCCTCGGTCATAACCATGCGAAGCACTTTGCCGCGTCCTGCTCCCAGGGCGAGTCTGATTCCAATTTCCCGGGTACGCTGGAGGACGGCGAACACCATGACTCCGTAGATCCCGACGATCGCGAGTGCGAGCGCCACTGCCGCGAAAAGTCCCATCAGGACGGCGCTGAATCGCGCATGCGCCGAGGCGGCGGCCACGCGCGCGGACAAGGTCTGGATGTCGTAGACCGGGTATGCCGGCACCAGTTCGTGAATCGCCTGGCGGACCGGGCCGGCCAGAAGGGATGGGTTGCCGTTCGTCCGGATGAACAGCATCAGCCGGGAGCGGGGAGCTTGATAGTATGACGCATAGGCATCGGCAACGGGGATCGAGTCTATGGTGTTGAATCGCACGTCCCCGACGACCCCTATCACCGTAGCGCCGGCATCAAAACCGCCCTGGTAAACCGCCACTCTCTTCCCGATCGGATCCTCGTTGGGCCAGAACGTCCTCGCCGCCGATTCGCTGATCACGAGCACCCTGGGTTGATCAAGCCGATCGGTGTCAGTGTACAATCTCCCGCGTAGCAGCGGCACATTCAGCGTGGTGAACCAGTTGGGCGACGTGGTGTGAATCCCGATATCCGGGGCCATGTTGAGTGCGACTGTTCCCCGATCGGGAAAGGTTATCACCGTGCCGTTACACCCGCCGCTGAGTGGCGGGCAATCCGCCATGGCAACCCCGGTTACACCCGGAAGTCCGCCGATTCGATCGAGGAGATCGTAATAGAAAACAGGAAGGCTGTCGCGTGATACCTCACCGGGCGGCAGCGTCAGCCTCAGCGTAAGGGTGTTGTCCGCGGAAAAGCCCGGGTTCACCTTAAGCAGCCTGGTGAGACTTCGGATCAGGAGCCCTGATCCGGCGAGCAGCACCACGGCCAGCGCCACCTCGGCGACGATCAGTACTCGGCGGCTGCTGATGGCATTGAGGTGACTATGGCGCGCAGGTCCACCACCACCACGGAGCGTCTCAGTCAGCTGGGGGCGCGTCGCCTGAAGGGCCGGTACGAGACCGAACAGCATCCCCGTCAGCATCGATACGCCGAAGGTGAATGCGAGCGCCACGTTGTCGAGACGGATGGTGGAGAATCCCGCAACGCCCAGTCCATCAAGCCGCTGCGCGCGAAGCGCCGTATCGGGATTCAAGACACTGAGCAGGTGAGTGCCGTACCATGCAACCAGCACGCTCGCCGCACCACCGAGTATCGCCAGCAGCAGACTCTCCGTGAGGAGAAGCCGGATGAGCCGGCCTCGCCCGGCGCCGATCGCGAGCCGGATGGCAATTTCGCGGCGCCGCGCGGCGGCTCTCCCGAGGAGCAGGTTGGCGAGATTCACACACGCGATGAGCAGGACGAATCCAACGGCTCCGAAAAGAACCAGGAGCGATTGTCGCAGCAGCGGTGCCGTTCGGGTGGCGTCGAGCGGGCGCGCGGTGGACCCCCACGGCCTGGTGTTGCCGTTTCCGGAGCGATACGCCTCGTACACGCGCGGCCCCATCAGCTCGGCGGCCGCTTTCCCTTGTGCAACGGTGACGCCTGGTTTGCGGCGTCCGATGAGCGAATAGGTGAGCGACCACGCCTGGCTCAGGTCCTCCTCAGAGGAAGTCGTGATCGGAACAAAGAGATCAGCATGGCCGGAGAGTCCCCTGAAATCTGCAGGAGCAATACCGATTACCTGGTGCGGCTCGCCGGCAATCTCGATCTTGCCGCCAATCATCCCGGGTGCGGCGTTGTACCGGCGCTTCCAGAAGGCGTCGCTCAAGATGACTTCACGAGCGGCGTTCGCGTGCGCGTCGATGTCAGGAGAGAAGTCGCGCCCCCGCTCCGGAACGATGCCCAGCGTATGAAGAAAATTTCCACTCACCGACGCGCCGTTGACGCGTTCGGGATCGCCATCGGTCACGTTGAAATCGTCATCCGAATACAGTGCCAGGTCCTGAAACGCGTTCTGACCTTCCTGGAAAACCTTGTACTTGGGCCAGGACCAGGGAAGGTTGTCGCTGCCTGGACGATCGGTCTCTGCCGGCGAAATCATCGTGATTGACATCAGTTGATCGGGCGCCCTGAACGGCAGCGGGCGTAACAGCAGCGCATTTACTGCGCTGAAGATCGCCGTATTCGCGCCAATGCCGATGGCGAGGGTGAGCACGGCGACCGCCGTGAACCCTGGCTTTGACGCGAGGCCGCGGGCCGCGTATCGGAGGTCCTGTCGAAGGTCGCTCCACCATTCGCGAAACTGCATGTGGTCCTCCCGGCGCGCGGCCGAGTGTTGAAGGCGTTTCCTGGTATCCTCGATCGAGCCGCCCAGTCGGCGAAGGGCCTCGGCGCGCGCATCGGACTGCGACATTCCCTGGCTTACGAACTGGGCGGTTCTCTCTTCGACGTAGAGAGCCAGCTCCTCGTCCATCTCCTGGCGCGCGAGGTCGGACTTGTGGAGGGGAAGGCGAAAGAGCCTGGTGATGCCGGATCGTATTTCCATTGTGAGTCTCCGTTACACGGACGCGATCCTGTCTTCTGCAGGAACGAACGCTGAGTTCACGAGGTCCTCGCCGCCAGGATAGTTGTCACGACCCGGGCGTATTGGGTGAGGGCCGCTGCCTCCGCCTTGAGATGCGCCCTCCCTCTGCTCGTCAGGCTGTAGTATCGCGCCCGGCGATTGTTCGCGGTTACTCCCCATTCCGCGGTGATCAACCCCCGCTCCTCCATCCGGTGCAGTGCCTGGAAGAGAGCGGCGTCGTCAACGCTCAGATTTCCGCCGGATCGTTCTTCCAGCCAGCAGGTGATCTCAAAACCGTGCAAGGGTGTCCAGGAGAGAGCTTTCAGCACGAGGACGTCCAGAGTGCCTTTGAGCAGTGTCATTTAGAACTCCCTGGCTCGTGTATAGCCCGTTTACTTAGCGCCCACTGCTGATTTCGTGAGGCGAGTGGCTTATGGCGTATGGCGTATGGCGTATGACGCTGTATCGCCTTAGCCTCAGGTCGCTTATCGCTTATCGCTTATCGCTTATCGCTTATCGCTTATCGCTTATCGCTTACCGCTTACCGCTTACCGCTTACCGCTTACCGCTTACCGCTTACCGCTTACCCTAGACGCTAGGGGGAGTCAAAAGGTTGCACCGCCTCCTTACCTGAGAAGGAAGGGAAACTGAAATCCTGAAACTGACCAGCAGTCGTAAACGTATGTTTTGATTCTACTTAGGACATCAACTCCTTACATTGAGGATCAGGCGATGCGTATGCTGAAAGCCGCGGCACTCCTGCTGTTGGTACCGCTTTCCCTTCAGTCACAGCAGAACATTTCGCCTGCCAACGACGCGGCGGCCTGGCGGGAAGACCTGCACGCACTTGCTCTGGCTTTGCCGGATCGGCACCCCAGGGCTTTCTATCACACCTCGCGGGTGCAATTCGATTCCGCCGTGAACGCGCTTGATCGATCGCTCGCAACTGCGACGCGGAACCAGTCGATCGTTGGGCTGATGCAGATCGTGGCACTGGTTCACGATGGGCACACATCGCTCAATCCGGCATTCAACCCTCCCGCGGGATTCCACTTCTATCCGATTGATCTGTACTTCTTCAAGGACGGGCTGTTTGTCAGAGGCGCCGCTCCGGAATACAGCTCGATCGTCGGCGCTCGTGTGCTCAAGGTGGGTGTGCTTAGTCCGGACGAGGCGTTAAAGGCCGTTGGGACCACCATTTCTCACGAGAACGACTACTGGGTCAAAGCTCTCGCGCCTTTCTATCTGAGTACCGCTGAGGTCGTGAATGGTCTCGGCATCTCGCCTGACGCAGAGTCGCTCACGCTGACGGTCGAGCAGGGTGGGTCCACGAAGAGTGTGACGGTGCGTGCCATTCTTCCGAATGCAGCGCGGGAAGGGAACCACGATGGACCGCTCGATCGAACCGGATGGGTCGATATGAGAAATTCCGGGGAGCGGCCCCTGTACCAGCAACAGCCGGAAAAGTTGCATTGGATGACGTATCTGCCCGAGAGCAAGACGCTGTATGTCGTCTATCGGGCCGTGGTCTCGACGCCGGATGATCCACTGGCGCCTTTCTTCGACCGGGTTTTCGCGGCGGCCGACTCCCTGAGGCCCGATCGGCTGATCCTCGACATGCGTGACAATGGTGGTGGCAATAATTCGCTGAACCTGCCGTTCGTGCTTGGAATTGTCCGCCGGCCGTGGCTCGATCAGCCCGGACACTTCTTCGCCATCATCGGCCGGCGTACTTTTTCGGCCGCCATGAACATGGTGAACGACCTGGAGCGCCTGACCAATGTGACCTTTGTCGGGGAGCCCACGGGGAACTCGCCCAATCAGTATGGAGACGCGCGGCCGTTCGAGCTTCCGCGGAGCGGCCTTTTCGTCGCGATCTCGAGCATCTACTGGCAGACTATGAACCCTCAGGATCCGCGGACGTTCGTTCCGCCAGCCATCGCTACCGAACCGAATGTGCAGAATTATCGGAACAATATTGATCCCGCAATGACTGCCATTCTCCGGCATGCGGTGGAGAAGCCCCTTGCCGGGCGATTGTCGCCCCTGATCATGGCGGGAGATACGGCCGGTGCTGAACGACTGCTCCGCGCGGAATTGTCCAATCCGGAAAATACCTGGCGCAGCTTAGAGGCTCTGGTGAATCGTCTCGGATACGATCTGCTGGCGCAGCATAGAGTACCGGAAGCCGTCGCCACCTTCGCCATCAATGCGCGAGTGTATCCCGCATCAGGCAATGTCTGGGATTCATATGGAGAAGGACTGGAGAACGCTGGCAAGCGGGACCTGGCGATAGCGGCCTATCGCAAGGCACTGGCGATTGAGCCGAGGATTGGATCGTCGCGCGACGGTTTGCGAAGGCTTGGTGCGGAGCCGTAAAGTATGGGGGCCGGCCTCAGATCGGCCCTCTTTTCAATCTCCGATTACCGGTTCACCGCTGTTTCACTACCCGCCTCGCAAGAAGCAGCACCAGCACAAGGCCCGTAAAGAACCCTCCGATGTGGGCCATATAGGCGACGCCGCTCGCTTCGCCCGCTGGGCTTCCCACCTGGCTGAAGATCTGCAGCACGATCCACATGCCAAGCACAATGTACGCCGGCATGGTCGTCATGATACGGAGCAGGAGGACACGCACCCGGTTCTTGGGAAACTTGATGAGGTATGCACCCAGAACGCCCGCGATGGCGCCGGACGCGCCGAGACTTGGTACTATACTGTTGGGCCCCCAGAGGATCTGCGCGAAACTCGCCGCCAGGCCACAGGCGAGATAGAAAAACACGTAGCGGCCATGACCCAGCAGGTCTTCGACGTTGTCGCCGAAGATCCAGAGATACAGCATGTTCCCGAGGATGTGCAGCCAGGAGCCATGCATGAACATCGACGTGAGCAGAGTGAGGTAGACCGGATGCGGGCCGGCGTAAAGCGCAATCGGAAACACCTGGCCGCCGGCAACCACATTCTGAATGCCGACCAGGTCGACGCCGTGAGTGATCTCGTACGGTACCGTGCTGTAGCCGTTGGTAAACGGCTCGCCGGACGATAACTGCAGAAACCAGACGAGCGCATTCGCCGCGATCAGCGCCCAGGTGACATAGGGTGTTGTTCGGCGAAGCGAATTGTCGTCACTCAGAGGCATTACCATTTCACGCCGCGCGGTTCAGGGTCTGGTAATATAGAGGTGAGGTGAGAGGTGAGAGGTGAGAGGTGAGAGGTGAGAGGGGGACAGATGATGGCAACCTGGACTCTAAGGGCCGCTCAGGCCATGCCCTTGATCCGTTGTTACTATTGAGCGCATGAAAACACACTACTGGCTCGCCCTTCTCATCGTTCTCGTCGTGTCTCCGGACGTCGGTGTTGCCCAGCAGCAGAACCGGGACAGCGCGCACGTGACCGTGCTTGTGCCTGATGCTGTCTGGGACGGTAGCGCGGATCATCCCGCGCTGGGCTGGATCGTTGTCGTCCGGGGCTCCACGATCATCGCGGCTGGACCGGCCGACCGAACGACAATTCCGCCGGACGCTACTCGAATCACGCTCCCGGGAACGACGCTCATTCCGGGGCTGATAGAAGGACACTCCCACCTCTTTCTCCATCCGTACAACGAAACACTGTGGGATGACCAGGTGCTCAAGGAGCCGCTCGGCTTTCGCATGGCCGAAGCCGTGGCACACGCCCGCTCGACGCTCCGGGCTGGCATCACCACCGAGCGCGACCTCGGCACCGAAGGCGCCGGCGATTTCGATGTGCAGCTCAAGCGCGCCATCAATCGTGGCGTAGTGCCTGGCCCACGCCTGCTGGTCGTCACTCGTGCTATCGTAGCGACTGGGAGCTACGGCCCCAGCCGCGCCGGTTACTCATTCGAGCCGGTGCAAGGCGCTGAAGAGGCGAGCGGAGCCGAAGAGATCATGCGCGTCGTGCGAAGCCAGGTGAGCCACGGCGCGGACTGGATCAAGGTCTATGCTGACTATCGGTGGGGACCACATGGCGAAACACTACCGACGTTTTCACAGGAGGAGTTGAATGCCCTGGTCGAGACGGCGAAAGGAACCGGCCGACTCGTCGCCGCCCACGCGAGCACCGCGGAAGGAATGCGCCGAGCCACGCTGGCCGGCGTCACCACCATCGAGCACGGCGATGAGGGGACAGCCGAAGTCTTTAACCTGATGAAGCAGCACGGGGTTGCCCTGTGTCCGACGATCGCAGCCTCGGAAGCATACGCGCAGTACTTTGACAACTGGGACAAGCAGACAATGCCACCCACCGCCGGTCTCATTGCCAAGCGCTCCAGTTTTAAAGCGGCGCTGGCGGCCGGAGTGACTATCTGTTTCGGCGGGGACGTGGGAGTCTTCACCCACGGGGAGAATGTGCGCGAGCTGGAAGCGATGGTGCAGTACGGAATGACTCCGCTTGCCGCGCTCAAGTCTGCCACGAGTGGGAATGCCGGGATCTTTCACCTGGATGATCGCGGGCGGATTGGGCCGGGCTTACTGGCCGATCTTGTCGCCGTTGAAGGAGATCCGACCAGAGACATCTCTGCGTTACGGCGGGTGAAGATGGTGCTGAAGGGCGGTGAAGTGGTCGAGTGATCTTTCTGTGTAATGGGCCCTGCCCGCGGGGAGCGGTAAGCGGTAAGCGGTAAGCGGTAAGCGGTAAGCGGTAAGCGGTAAGCGG
>JBDTQP010000060.1:0-14619 GCA_039932125.1 Gemmatimonadota bacterium | reverse complement strand
GCTCAAGGTGGACGAGAACGAGGAGAAGATCTCCCTCGGCATGAAGCAGACGGAGCAGGATCCGTGGGTTGTGCTGCCGCTCAAGTATCCGGTGGGCACCATGATCACCGGCAAGGTTCGCAACCTGACCAGCTTCGGCGCCTTTGTGGAAATCGAGCCGGGCATTGACGGCCTGATTCACATCTCCGACATGTCCTGGACCAAGCGGATCCAGCATCCGTCGGAATCGGTCAAGAAGGGCGATACGGTCAACGTCGTCATCCTGAACATCGATGCGGACAACAAGCGCATTTCGCTGGGCCTCAAGCAGGCGGAGGAGGATCCCTGGCTCAAGATCGGCGAGACATTCCCGGTGGACACCGAGATCCGTGGAATCGTCACCCGCCTCATGGATAAGGGCGTCGTGGTCGACCTGGGCAACGACATCGAAGGCTTCGTCCCCATGTCACAGCTCGGTGTGCCGAATATCGAGAACCCGGGTGACGCCGCCCGCGAAGGTCAGCTGCTCGACCTCAAGGTGCTCGAGGTGGATCCGATCCACCACCGTATCGTGCTCGCCGTGGTCGGCTTCCCGGAAGACACCGAGGAGAATATCCAGGCTCGCGCTGCTGCGATCCGTGCCGCCCAGGTGGTAATTCCTGATATTGAAGACACCACGGACATGTAATGCTGTAAGAGTCTGGGCTCTATGGGCGCACTCCGGTGCGCCCCTTTTGCTTTCAGACCTCACCACGGAGCCACGGAATACACGGAGGTTCGCACGGAGGCTGCAATCTCACATTAGTCTTCGGCGCACGCCTCGAATGAGGGTATTTACATTAAAGTTGATGAGTAACCCTGCTGAGATTTCAGCAAGTCGCATGTAGGTCAGCATCTGCGAAGTGTGAATCGGTAGAAGAGACTCGACGGACTTTATTTCAACAATGAGCGAATTCTCTATTAGCAGGTCAATCACATAGTTTTTTCCAATCCGCATTCCTTTGTATTCCAGTGGGAGTACTACCTCACTGCTGTAGGCAGCATTTCTGAGATCAAGTTCCCGACAGAGACAGGCCTTGTAGCTTGACTCGAGCAGGCCTGGCCCAAGATGCTTGTGTACTTCAATTGCCGCCCCGATCACCTTTTCACTGATTGCGCTGGTAGCATGTTCCACGAAAGCCATTATTGCTCCTTTCAATGGAAGAGAAGGTAGGATCACTTCCAGTGATACCGTCACCATTGTTATTCCGCACTACTTCAAAAAAGCGCACTCCGTGTAGGCCTCCGTGTATTCCGTGGCTCCGTGGTGAGCTTTTCACTTCCGAAGTTTTCGTTTGAGCCTATATTCACCCACCCTATGACCGATCCCCGGACTCTCCTCGACGATTTGCACCGCCGCCAGGCTGAAGCTGAGCAGGGCGGGGGAGCCGCGCGCATCGCGCAGCAGCACAAGCGTGGTAAGCTCACGGCGCGTGAGCGGCTCGACTTATTGCTCGATGAAGGCTCATTTGTCGAGCTGGATCGCTTTGTGGTGCACCGGGCGACTGATTTCGGACTCGGCGAAGAGCATTATCCCGGCGACGGCGTGGTCACGGGCTACGGGCGGGTTGGCGGGAGACTGGTGTACGTCTTTTCCCAGGATTTCACGGTGTTCGGCGGGTCATTATCGGAGACGTTCGCGGAAAAAATCTGCAAGGTCATGGACCTGGCGATGAAAGGCGGCGCTCCGGTCATCGGGCTCAATGACAGCGGCGGCGCCCGGATCCAGGAAGGCGTCGCCTCACTCGGTGGCTATGCCGACATCTTTCTCCGGAACACGCTTGCTTCCGGCGTGATCCCCCAGATCTCCGCGATCCTGGGACCCTGCGCCGGCGGTGCGGTGTACAGCCCGGCGATCACCGATTTCATCTTCATGGTTCGCGGTGTGAGCTACATGTTTGTCACCGGTCCCAACGTGGTGAAGACCGTGACACACGAAGAAGTGAGCTTCGATCAGCTGGGCGGAGCCGACACCCATGCCTCAACGTCCGGCGTCGCTCACTTTGCCCACGACTCCGAGCCGGAATCCATCGCGGCGATCCGCGAGCTCATGGGCTACCTCCCGAGCAATAATCTCGAAGATCCGCCCCTTCGGCGGAGCGACGATCCGGCCGATCGGCGGGACGAGTCGCTGCTCGATGTCATCCCCGAGTCCCCCACCAAACCCTATGACATGCACGATGTCATTCGGTCAGTGGTGGATGAGGGCATTTTTTTCGAAGTTCATCGGGAGTACGCCGGGAACATTCTGACGGGATTCGCCCGGCTCGACGGGCGGCCCGTGGGGCTCATCGCCAACCAGCCTGCCGTGCTCGCCGGTGTCCTCGACATCAGTGCGTCGCTCAAGGCCGCTCGATTCATTCGTTTTTGCGACGCCTTCAACATCCCCCTTGTCACCTTCGTGGACGTCCCCGGATTTCTGCCAGGGGTTGCTCAGGAGCACGGAGGGATCATAAAGCACGGGGCCAAGCTACTCTATGCCTACTGCGAAGCGACCGTTCCCAAGCTCACGGTTATTACCAGAAAAGCCTATGGCGGGGCGTACGACGTGATGAGCTCGAAGCACATCCGGGGGGATCTGAACCTCGCATGGCCCACCGCCGAGATTGCCGTCATGGGCCCCAAGGGCGCCGTCGAAATTCTGTTCAAGAAGGAAATCGATCAGGCGCCCGACCGTGAAGCTGCCGCGGCCAGCCTGATCCAGGATTACACTGCCAAGTTTGCCCATCCATATCGCGCGGCGGAGCGCGGGTTTGTGGATGATGTCATTGATCCCCGGGACACACGGCCACGGCTCATCGACGCGCTCCATGCGTTGAGTTCGAAGCGAGACAGGAACCCGGCGAAGAAACATGGGTGTATTCCTCTCTAGCCAGGCCCGCCCCACCTGTGCCCCCCATTCGACTCGGGACGTCCCCCTTTCCATATTGGCCTTTCAGGGTCATTTTCCAAGATGCCTATGGTGGTATCCGTTAACTCCATTATGAACCTCCGCTTCCGGCACAGCTCCCGTGGGTGCCTCCTCGTCTGCCTGGCTCTCGTTGCCGAGGTCGGGACGATGCATGCTCAGGGTTCAATGGATCCCTCGGTCGCGCCGCGGGCAGTCAACCTCGAGCGGCAGGGCGATCGCGCACTTGCCACCCAGATGCTCGGCCGGTATCTCGCCACCGCGCCAGACGACGGGGTCGCGTGGTTCCACCTGGGCCGATTCTACCTCGCGGATCAGCGGGACTGGCATCTCCGCGGTCACACCGGTGAACCTTCCGGTCCTCTTTACCTCGACTTCGCAGCCACGGCGCTCGATCAGGCGATTCGCCTGGTGGTGGACTCGGCCGTGGTCTATCGGCTGATGGTGGAAATGGACCGCGCTCGACTCTATGTGGAGAGCTTCGGGTGGGATGCTGCACGTGAGCGCCGACCGCGCGAACTCGCCCCGCGCATGCCGGGATATATCCTGGAGCTTGGTATCAATCTGCTCAGCTCATGCCCGAATACCGGCGTCCTGCTGACCGGGGATAATCTGGAGACAGTATCGGTATGGTATGCCTCTCTCGAGACCGGTCGCCGCGACGATGTGCTCCCGCTGGAGCCGCGCCTCTACACCACCGATTCGCTCTACCGCGCTCAGATTGCGTCAGCCCTCGGAGTAGATCCCGCACTTCCGGTCCGCCAGGCGCTGGCTTTGGTTTCAGCCCATCGGCCAATCTGTCTTACGCCGCTGGCGGACACCGCCGCGGTTCCCTTCACGACGTTCGTGCCGGTGAGGCTGGTCCGGGTGAACCAGTCCGCCGTGCCAACCGATGATGTGCTCACGGTGACTGAACTCATCGAAGTCGAGCACGAGGGCGGCACCGTGTGGACCACAGACATCCGCCGCATCTACGCCCTGGCGGCCACCCGTAATGCCCTCCTCTGCGGAGGCGTGCTTAAACCCCTTCAGGATCGCCCGCTTGGCGCCTGTGGTCATTAAAGGGGAGTTCGGTGTGTGATCATCTCCGTTCTTCCAGCATCCGCATCCGGTAGTACGCCCGTTCCCACTCATTCGACTTTACCAGAAGTGCGGCTGCCTCCTTCCGTCTTTCCACTCATTCCCGCGTCCCTCCTGTAATGAAGCGCGTTCTCATCGCCAATCGTGGAGAGATTGCGCTCCGCATTATCCGGGCATGTCACGAGGAGGGGCTGGAAGCGGTGGCGGTGTACTCGGTGGCGGACCGGCGTAGCCTCCATGTGCAGGCGGCGGATTATGCCGTAGCCATTGGTCCGCCTCCACCGGGTGAGAGCTACCTCCGCCCCGATCTGTTGCTGGCCGCAGCGCATCAGACCGGGGCTCACGCCATTCACCCCGGGTATGGCTTTCTGTCGGAGCGTGCCGAGTTCGCGCGTGCCGTCGAAGATGCGGGACTCATCTTCATCGGTCCTCCCGCTGCTGCGATTCATGCGATGGGTAACAAGACGGAGGCACGTCGGCGAATGCAGGCGGCTGGCGTTCCTATTGTCCCGGGAACGACGGTGCCGGCCGTGGATGCCGCCTCCCTTGACGTGGTCGCTCGTGAGATCGGTTTTCCCGTCGTGATCAAAGCCTCGGCGGGAGGCGGTGGCCGGGGCATGCGGGTGGTGCAGAAGTCAGGCGAGCTGGAGGGTGCACTTGCCGCGGCGTCCTCCGAGGCGCTCAAGGCCTTTGGCGACGGTGCGGTCTATGTCGAGAAGTACATCGAGCGTCCACGGCACGTCGAGATCCAGATTCTCGCTGATCACGAACGCACCGTGCATCTCGGTGAGCGCGAGTGTTCGGTGCAGCGCCGGCATCAGAAGCTGGTTGAAGAATCTCCCTCCGTCGCCGTTTCACCCGAGCTCCGTGAGCGGATGGGCGCTGCCGCGGTTGCCGCCGGCTCGGCGGTGGGATATCGGAGCGCGGGAACCTGCGAATTTCTCCTGGGATCGGACGCGAGTTTCTATTTTCTCGAAATGAACACCCGGATCCAGGTCGAGCATCCCGTGACGGAAATGGTGTACGGGGTCGACCTGGTTCGCGAGCAGCTCCGGATTGCCCGGGGCCTCCCGATGACAGTTCCCCACGGCAGAATGGAGCCGAAGGGCTGGGCGATCGAGTGCCGGCTCACGAGTGAGGACCCCGCCAACGGGTTTCTTCCGTCGACCGGCATAATCAGTTATTTGCGGCCCCCATCGGGCAATGGCGTACGGTGGGATGGTGGCGTCGCAGCCGGGGATGAGATCACTCTCTTTTATGATTCGCTGCTCGGCAAGCTCATCGTGTGGGGGACCGATCGCGAGCAGGCCCGCCGGAAAATGATTCGCGCGCTCGATGAGCTGATTCTCGCCGGTGTCTCGACAAATCTTGCCTTTCATCGCCGGCTCATGGCCGACCCGGAGTTTGTAAACGGTGAGATTGATACCCAGTTTCTCGACCGGCGTTCTGATCTTGTTGCCGCGACGATGACGGCGAGTCATGGTATCATTGCCGCGGTGGCGGCTGTCCTGGCGGAAGATGCTGCCCGCCAGCGTCGCCAGCTGCCACCTCCCGAGGCTGCGGCGGCACCGTTGGCCTGGACCAGGGCCGGACGGCTCGAGGGACTTCGCTGATGGCGAGATCGCGAAGCCACCAGCCCGGAACCCGGAGAGGCCTGCCCCGCGCGCTGAATGGTGAGACCCCGGGTTCGGCGGCACACCCGGTGGAGAAAGAATTTCGGGTGCTTCGCATTGCGGGCGGTGGGGACGGGGTCGGGCGCTTGAGCGATGGGCGGACGGTATTCGTCCCGCGCACGGCCCCCGGAGACCTGGTCGAAGTCCAATACTTCATGAATGCCGACCGGTATTCCCGCGCCCGGCTGGTTCGTGTCCTTGAACCGGGTCCGAGCCGGGTTGTCCCGCCGTGTCCGCACTATATCCGCGATCAATGCGGTGGCTGCCAGGTTCAGCATCTCACACTCGGAGCCCAACTTTCAGCCAAACAATCCATTGTTGGCGAGGCGCTTCGGCGGGTTGGCCACATCGAGATCGAGGATCCGGTCGTGCTACCCGGCGGACGTGCGTGGGAGTATCGAACGAAGATCACACTTACCGTTGATGCTTCCGGCCGAATCGGATTGCATCCATGGGACCGGCCCGACAAGACCTTCGACCTTGAGCACTGTCACATAACAGATTCTTCGCTTATGGCGTTGTGGTCGGTGGTCAGGCGCCATCGCCGCCTGCTGCCGGCCAATACGACACACCTGATACTCAGGCTGGATCGTCAAGGCGGCAGACATCTCATAGCCCGGGTCACCGGGCCACCGCCATGGCAATCCGCTGGTGCACTTGCCCAGGCTCTCACCGGCGCCGGAGTTCCCACCGTGCTCTGGTGGGAACCCGAAGGTGGAGCTGCGCGGGTTGTTTCGGGTGCATCCGACGCGTACCCGGCCACCGTCTTTGAACAGGTCAATCCGGAAATGGGGGACATGGTCCGGACCTACGCATTGGACCGGCTTGGCCCGGTGCGCGATCGCCACGTATGGGACTTGTATTCGGGTATCGGAGAGAGTACGGAAAGGCTGGTGCGAGCCGGGGCGCGTGTGGAGAGTGTCGAATCCGATCCTCGCGCCGTTCGTCTCGCCGAGAACCGGCTCCGCGCCCTGCTGAAAACTCCGCATGGACCGCTGCCGAATGGACTCTCGTGCCGCCTCGGCAAGGTGGAAGAGATCGCGTCACGCCTCGGCGCTCCCGATCTCATCCTGACCAATCCGCCTCGAGGAGGAATGGAGGCCAAGGCGATACAGGCTATTACCGAGCGCTCTCCCGAGCGCCTGGTGTACATCTCCTGCGATCCTGCCACGCTCGCCCGCGACATTGCACGGCTCGCCTCGACCCACCGCGCGAGTCATGTGCAGGCTTTCGACCTTTTTCCCCAGACCGCGCATGTCGAGAGCGTGGCCGTGCTCGACCGCATATGAAGTACTTTGTCAGCATTGAGGGCAAAGAGTATCAGGTGATGGTCGAAGGTGACCAGGTCGCGGTGGACGGCCAATCCTACCGTGCCCACCTCTCTCAAATACCGGGAACTCCACTCCGCCACCTTCTCCTGGGCGATCGCTCATTCACTCTGACATTCGAAGGCCGGGGCGCTGGAAACTGGAGCATGGCGTTCCAGGGAGAGGTATGGGAGGCGCAGGTGATTGATGAGCGCACCCGCCACATCCGGAGCCTGACTGGTGCTGGGGACGCCAAAAAGGGCGGGGGGGTCCTTAAAGCCCCAATGCCAGGACTTGTCCTCCGAATTGACGTGGTCGCCGGTCAGCGACTGGAAGCCGGGGCAAGTCTGGTAGTGCTCGAAGCCATGAAAATGCAGAACGAGCTCCGGGCTCAATCCGCGGTGGTGGTGGCGGCACTCAAGGTGACTGCGGGCCAGATTGTGGAAAAGGGGGAGGTCCTGGTCGAGTTTGCCGCCGAGTGACTGGCTAGTCCTTTGTCACAGTGAGGCGATAGTCACCAGTCGCTCCCTCGGGATGAGACACAACCAGAATGTTGTACTGGGTGTTGTTCTTGAGCGTCGCATGAATCGTTACCGTTCCGTTCCGGCGACCAAAGTCTCCGGCCAGGGGCCGATCCAGGTGGCGGCGCTCGACGAGGCTGACCTCGGGGGCAAATCCATCGGACTGGACCTGGATGGTGACGTCCATTTTGGCCGAGAACGCAATTCTGCTGAATTTCCAGCACTCACCGTAGAAACCAAGCTGCAGTCCATCGCCTTCGCTCAAGCTCGAAACGACTGACTCGTTTAGGCTGATGTTCCGGCATTCCTCAGCCCCAAACGAGGTGGTGGGTTGGGCATGGCCAGCGCACCCTGCAGATGAAATGGTTACCAGGAACAGGAATACCCGACCGGAGCGCGACACGAGGGCCTCATGGGTTGGAGGGTTGTCAATGTACACCCCGATTGGGTCTCTTCAAGCGGCCGCAGGCGAATGGCTTCGGAGCGGACCGGAGACTTGACCGACCACCGTTCTCATTGGTATCTTGTGAGACTGTGCCGGTTTACAAAGATTCAAGCGCATAATCAACCAGGGTCCCATGAAGACGTTCAGCGCTACCCAGAGTGACCTCCAGCATGACTGGCATGTGGTGGACGCCGAAGGCGTTCCACTCGGCCGTCTCGCCAGCCAGGTGGCTCAACTGATTCGCGGCAAGCATAAGCCGACGTTCACGCCGCATATGGATGGCGGCGATTTCGTCGTCGTGATCAACGCCGCGAAGGTGAGGCTCACCGGCCGCAAGATGGAGCAGAAGCGCTATTTCTCTCATAGCGGCTACATGGGTCACGAAACCTTCACGCCGGTCAAAAATCTCTTGGAGAAGCACCCGGACCGTGTCATCCGCAAGGCGGTATTCGGGATGCTGCCCAAGAACTCCCTGGCCAAGCAGCATATGCGCGGCAAGCTCAAGGTGTACGCGGGCCCCGAGCATCCGCATCAGGCGCAGCAGCCGGAGCCACGCCCGAATGAAATTACCAAGGTGAATGCATGAGCCCGAATTCAGAGTTTCGCTGGCAGGCGGTAGGTCGCCGGAAGACGAGCGTTGCCAGGGTCTACCTGACCCCCGGCACCGGCAAGTGGGATGTGAACGGCCGTAACCTCGGCGATTATTTTCCGCGCCCCTCGCTGGTGCAGCATATTCAGCAGTCTTTCACCGCAACCGATACGCTCGGTGCCTTTGACGTAAAAGCGCATGTCGATGGCGGCGGAATGTCGGGGCAGGCCGGCGCCCTGCGCATGGGCATCGCCCGCGCGCTGGTTGAGGCCGATAGCACCCATCGCACCAAGCTTCGTGCAAGTGGATTGCTCACGCGAGATCCACGAGCAGTGGAACGGAAGAAGGCCGGACGCCCGGGAGCCCGGAAACGCTTCCAGTTCAGCAAGCGTTAAAAAAAATAAGTGCTTAATGCGATGTGGTTCGTACATTTTGGCACTAAGCACTAAGCACTAAGCACTAAGCACTAAGCACTAAGCACTAAGCACTAAGCACCAAGCACTAAAATTTGAGCTTGAATAACTCACACATCGTTCTGATCTTTACCCGGGTGCCCTGCGGGGTTGGGTAAGGAGTTGAAGACGGTGGACGCACCAAACCCCAACGCAGATAGGACACGAACGACACGCATGGCTCAGCCTCAGCTGCAGGACCTGCTCGAAGCGGGAGTGCATTTCGGCCACCAGACCCGGCGGTGGAACCCCAAAATGCGGCGATTCATTTTCGCCGAACGTTCCGGGATCTACATCATTGATCTCCAGAAGACTCAGAAGCAGATCCTGAAAGCACAGGAGCTGCTGAAGAATGTCATGCTGCGCGGCGATGGCGTGCTCTTTGTCTGCACCAAGAAGCAGCTCAAGGCTGTGGTTGAGGCGGAAGCCAAAGAGGCTGGCGCTTTTTACGTCACCGAGCGCTGGCTGGGTGGCATGCTGACGAACTTTCAAACCATCAAGAAGCAGATCCGCCGGTATCGCGAGCTGATCCAGGGCAGTGCTGAAGGCGATTTCGAGAACTATACCAAAAAGGAAAAACTGCTGTTCGAGCGGGAGCGGGAAAAGCTGTCACGCAATCTCGAAGGCATCAAGGACATGGGCCGGTTGCCGGGCGCCCTCTTCGTCGTCGACGCCAAGAAGGAAAAGATTGCGGTGGCCGAGGCCAACAAGCTGGGGATTCCGGTCGTCGCGATTGTTGACACCAACGCCGATCCGGACGTCATTACCGTCCCGATTCCTGGGAACGATGACGCCATTCGGGCTGTTTCGCTCATTACCGGCGCTTTGTGCGACACGATTCGTGAGGCGAGGGCGCAGGTTCCTGTTCGCGAAGTCTCTGACGATGCTGAGGCGGAGACGTACAGCAGCGACGCTGGCTCTGAGGGCGACTCCGAAGCCGAGCGCCGCAAGCGGCGGCCCCGGCGGAAGCGGCGGCCCAAGCCTGAGGCTATCGCGGCCCGGCTTAAAGGAGATGGCGAAGGCGGGACCGACTCCAGCGGTACAGCACCCGCAGCGGACGCGTAATTGTAGCCCGGTTCCGCCACAGCGGACCACCAGACGTTACGCCGCCGCTATGGCCTCTTTGGCCATTAGCGGCGGTCTTAATATCCATACCTGAGGATGAATACGATGGCAAGCACGGCAATTTCCGCGAAAGATGTGGCCGAACTCCGTCAGCGCACCGGAGCTGGCATGATGGATTGCAAGAAGGCACTGGAGGAGGCGGACGGTGACAAGGAAAAGGCCGTGGAGCTGCTTCGGAAGAGGGGCATTGCCAAGGCCGAGAAGCGGGCCGGGCGCGAAGCGGTACAAGGACTGGTTGTGAGCTACATCCACCACAATCACCAGGTTGGCGTGCTGCTCGAGATCAACTGCGAGACCGATTTTGTCGCCCGCACCGAGCCGTTCAGGGAACTGGCCCGGGAGATCGCGCTGCACATCGCATCCGCCGACCCCATCGCCGTGAGCCCGGAAGATATTCCAGCCGACCTGCTCGATCGCGAGCGGCGCATCGCCGAGGAGCAGGTAGCGGCGGAAGGGAAGCCGGAGCCGATGCGCGCAAAGATCGTGGAAGGCAAGCTCAAGAAGTTTGTAGCGGAGCGAGCCCTGCTGGAGCAGCTCTTCGTGAAAGACGATCAGAAGACGGTGGGTCAGCTGATCAAGGAAGCATCGGGTAAGATCGGCGAGGCCATTACCGTCCGCCGCTTCGCCCGCTTCAAGATCGGGGAGGCCTGATGCCCCCCGCCTACTCGAGCGCGCTGCTCAAGCTCTCGGGCGAGGCATTGGCCGGTGACAAGGGGTTCGGACTCGATTATCGAGTCATCGAATCCCTTGCTGACGAGGTAAAACAGGTGCACGCCGGCGGCGTGCGCCTGAGCCTTGTTGTCGGCGGTGGAAACATCATGCGGGGCGGGGCCGCAAGCCGCGAAGGTGTCGATCGTGTCTCGGCTGACAACATGGGCATGCTCGCGACCGTGATCAACGCGCTCGCGGTGCAGGACATCCTGGAGAAGAAGGGCGTCGAGACCCGGGTGATGAGCGCGATCCGGATGGAGTCACTGGCCGAGCCGTATATTCGGCGCCGGGCCATTCGACACCTGGAGAAGGGGCGGCTGGTTATCTTTGCCGCGGGAACCGGGAATCCATATTTTTCGACCGATACCGCCGCGGTTCTGCGCGCGCTCGAGATCGAAGCCGAGGTGATTCTCAAGGGCACCAATGTGGATGGGATTTACACCGCCGATCCCAAGAAAGATGCCGGTGCGCAGTTCATCCCCGAGCTCTCCTTTCAGGAAGCCCTGGTGAAACGTTACGCGGTTATGGACGCGAACGCGTTCGGCCTGTGCATGGGACACAACCTCCCGATCATCGTCTTCAACATCAACACTCCCGGCGCCGTTCATCGTGTGCTGCAGGGCGAGCGGGTGGGGACCATCGTGCGATGAATACCATCCCGGAACTGTCCAGGCATTGCCGCGAGTCCATGGTCAAAGCCGTCGATAATACCAGGCGCGAGCTGGCCCATATCCGGAGCGGAAAGGCCAGTACCAGCCTGCTCGATCTCGTGCGGGTGGACGCCTATGGATCACTGGTGCCGCTGAACCAGGTGGGTATGGTCGCAGCGCCTGAGCCCCGGCTGCTCACGGTGACTCCCTTCGACAAGTCGATGACGCCCGCCATCGAAAAGGCAATTCGCGATGCGGACCTCGGGCTCAATCCCGCGAGCCAGGGCGCTATCATCCGGATTCCGATTCCGCAGCTGACCGAAGAGCGCCGCAAGGATCTGGTCAAGCTGGTCCACAAGCTGGCCGAAGAGGGCAGGGTAGCCGTGCGTCACGCGCGGACCGATTGCCTGCACCGGGTGAAGAAGATCGACAAGATCCCGGAGGACGAGAAGTCCCGGGCCGAAAAGGAAATCCAGAAGCACACCGACGATCATATCAAACAGATAGATCAGCTGATACATACCAAAGAAGCGGAGATCATGGCCATATAGGTGAGCAGTGAGCAGTGAGCGGTAAGCGGGATGGTTCACGCTCGCCGGATATGATCGCGTTTTTCCCGCTCACTCCTGACCGCTGACCGCTGACCGTTTCCCAATGACCGACGACCTGCTGCAGAATCTCAAGTTGAACGGAGGAATACCGACGCATATCGCCATCATCATGGATGGCAATGGGCGCTGGGCACAGACGCGCTCTCTGCCGCGACCGTTCGGTCACCAGGAGGGAATGAAGTCGGTGCGCGAGGTCGTCGAAGGATGTATCGCCGCGGGCGTTGAGGTCCTGACCCTCTTCGCCTTCAGCCAGGAAAACTGGCAGCGCCCCCCGGAGGAGATTGATGCGCTCATGGCGCTGCTCGAGGAGTATATCGCGAGCGAGATCGGTGAGTTGCAATCGCAAGGCGTCGCGGTACGGATGCTGGGTGACCTCGATCGGCTTTCGCCGGGTGCCCGCGCGGCGGTCGACCGCATCATGCAGGAGACGGCCACCGGCACCAGCCTCGCGCTCAACATCTGTATCTCCTACAGCTCCCGGGCCGAGCTGGTGCAGGCGGCTCGCAGGCTGGCCGAGGCTGTGCTCGAGGGCAAGATCGAGCCGGCCGATATCGATGAGCAGGCGATCGCCCGCCATCTCTACACCGCCCCCTGGCCCGATCCCGACCTGCTGATCCGCACATCGGGCGAAATGCGCATTTCCAATTTTCTGCTCTGGCAGCTGGCGTACTCCGAAATCTGGGTGACACCGGTGCTCTGGCCCGACTTCACCCGCCGCGATCTCTTTCTGGCCATCCTGGATTTTCAGCGCCGCGACCGGCGGTTCGGACGCGTGCTCGCCTGATGGATTCCAATCTCATCAAGCGCATTGCGTTTGCCGTCGTCGCGATTCCGCTGGCGATTGTCATCGTATGGTATGGCGGATGGCCGCTGGTCGGGGTGGTTGCCCTCGCCGGCGTGCTGGGAACGCGGGAACTATTCGATTTCGCCCGCCGGCAGCGGATCGAACCAGCCGTCGAAATCGGCCTGCTCACCGTCCTGGTATTTGCCCCTGTCGGATACGTCGCACTCACCTCGATCTTCAGTACCTGGTGGGTCCTGATCGCCGGATTTTACAGCGGCGCAATATGGCTGATGGGTCTTCTTGCCTGGGCTCTGTGGCGCCGTCCTCCCGGCGAAAAGCCGCTCACTGCCGTCTCGGTGACCATGTTCGGCGTTATCTATGCGGGTCTGCTCCCCGCCTTCCTGATCGTCATCCGCCACAACGGGTACGGTCTCCGGTCGTATGCCGGAACCGCACTGGTATTTTTCCCTCTTGTCGTTACGTGGGTGTGTGATACTGCGGCCATGTTTGGTGGCAAACTCTTTAAGGGCCCCAAACTTTCGCCAGTGATCAGCCCGGGAAAGACCCGCTCCGGAGCCATCAGCGGAGTTGTCCTGGGAATCGCCATAGCCCCGCTGTTTGGCATATGGGCGTTCAAGCCTGCCGGCCTCACCATCCCGATATGGAAGCTGATGGTGTGTGCCGCCATCTGGTCCACGGCCGGTCAGATCGGGGACCTCGCCGAGTCGTTGCTCAAGCGGGAAGCAGGCGTCAAGGATTCGAGCGCCCTGATTCCCGGCCATGGCGGTGTGCTCGACCGATTTGACTCCCTGTACTTCGTTCTTCCCCTCGCCGTCGCCCTCTACTACCTGCTTGGCATCCAGTAACATGCGTGGCATCGCGATTCTCGGTTCCACCGGATCGATCGGGCGGAGCACTCTCGAGGTGCTGCGGCGCCAGCGCGATCATTTTCGCATCGTCGCGCTGACGGCGGGTCGCAACCGCGAGCTGCTCGATCAACAGGCTGCCGAGTGGAAGCCTGAGTATCTCGGCCTGGTGGACTCGAACGTCTCGGGGAATGGCCGCTACGTGCGCGGCCCCGGTTGCCTGGTGGAGGCGGCCACCCGGCCTGACGTGGATATCGTCGTCAACGCGGTCGTGGGCAGTGCCGGTCTCGATGCCACGCTCAGCGCGCTCCGGGCGGGGAAGCGGGTCGCGCTGGCCAACAAGGAAACCCTGGTCATGGCCGGCGATCTCGTCGCCGAGGCAGCACGCGAAGGTGGGGGAGAGCTGGTGCCGGTCGATTCCGAACACAGCGCGGTCCTTCAGTGCGTTACCGGGCGGGAAATCGGTCTGCGACGGCTTATCCTCACGGCGTCGGGCGGACCATTTCGCGAATGGGATGCCGAACGGCTGGAGCAGGCCACCGTCACTGAGGCCTTGAAACATCCGACATGGCAAATGGGTCATAAGGTGACGGTGGATAGCGCTACCCTGGCCAACAAGGCGCTCGAAGTCATCGAGGCGCACCATCTTTTCGGCCTGGGCTATGATGACATCGATGTCGTCGTCCATCCGCAAAGTATCATTCATGCGTTCACTGAATTCTGCGATGGAAGCGTGATCGCGCAGCTTGGCTTCCCCTCCATGGAGCTGCCAATTCTCTACGCGCTCACTCATCCGGAGCGGCTTCCCGACACCGGGACGCGGAGGTTTGATCCGGTGGCGGCTGGCGCGCTGACCTTCGAGCCGGTTCGCCCCGATGT
>JBDTQP010000059.1:0-14630 GCA_039932125.1 Gemmatimonadota bacterium | reverse complement strand
GGAATTTGCACCTTCATGGCTGCTCCCTTTCGCGCGCTAGTCCAGAGCCGTTAACCCCAGAATATTGAGCAGATCGCCAGGCTCCTCCAGCCAGTAGTCCGGAAGAGCCCGCTCGAGGTGCTTTCGTTCAAAAGGCCCCCAGAGCACCGCCGCCGTCCGCACTCCCGCCTCGCGACCACATTCCATATCGTGGATACTGTCGCCGATAAACATCGTCTCCGACTTGCACGCCTGGAGCCGGCTCATGGCGAGCAGAACCGGTTCCGGGTGCGGCTTCGGATGCTGAACGTCATCGGCGCACACGAGCACGTCGAATTCCTCCATGATGCCCGCCAGTTTGAGCCCGCGCATCGCACCCGGTCTGTTCTTGCTTGTGACCAGTCCAATACGGTATCCTGCCCGCCGGACTCTTCGAATCAACTCTGGCGCACCCACATAGGGGATCACCTGCGTATCGTGGTGGGCCAGGTTGTAGTCTCTGTATGTCGCGACGAGCGCCTCGACCGTGTCTGCGGGGAGGCCAAGTTCTCCAAATACTACCCTCAACGGTACGCCGATTCCGTGAAGCCAGTCTTCGTCGGCGCGCTCCGGGAGTCCATGCGCGCGTGCAGCATGATGATAGCTGTCAATGATGAGACGGATGGAGTCGATCAGGGTCCCATCGAGATCAAACAGGAGGGTGGTGAGTGTGGCCATGACGGCAAGGTAATCATAGACTGCTCTCAGATGCCTCTGGTAAAAAGGATAAGGCCGGTCAGCCTGGGTGATAGCATCGCGGCGGCCTCGCAGATGGGAAAATGCTCCATGCCATCGAGCAGCTCCCTTTCAGAGACCCCAGCGAGCGTTCCCAACATCTGCTCCTCTCCCGCCGTATGGCCCCGCGCCAGGAAAGCCATTGCGCGTTCGATCCGTGAGAGCTCAAGCATGTCTCTCGCGCGGGCAGCCCTCGTGGCCATCTGGTTGAGGGAACCAATCAACCGTGCGGTCGATACACCAAGCGTGCCTCGGAGCCATTGCTGCTGGCGGGCACTCTCGAGCCTTCGCCGGACAACATCGGCCAGCTGCAGCAACACGCCGTCCATGTCGTGAGCTACCTTTCCATCGGACAGACTGCTTTCGGCCGCGAACTCCAGCCACTGCTCCACGGTGTCCGGATTTTCCGTCCACGTGCCATTTTCCAGGATGCATCCAAGCACCGACGCCAGCGGTTTAGAGATCCCGTCTTCTCCCACGGAATGAATGTCGAAGCCCGCGAGTGCTCCGTCGAAAGGGGCGTGGACCTGGCACCAGCCGGCTGCGGCATCTCCTGCAGTGTAGGAAGAGACCTCATCAACCCCGAATTTCGCCGCAATTTTCGCCCGCCACAGCCAGGGCCTGGCGCTCTGTCCGGTCATCCCAGCCCGATGGGGAAGCCGTCGCTTGCGTGCAAGTACTCCCAGCTGCGCCAGCCTCGATTCGATATTCGGATGCATGTCGAACCGGATCACCTCAACAGATGCATGGCTGGATCCCATCCGAATCGCCCGCCCGTCCCGCTGATCCAGCCGCACGGTGGTCCATGGCAGATCGTAGTGAACAATCCGTCCCGCCTTCTGCAGGTCGAGCCCTTCGGCGCTGACATCCGTTGTGACAAGCACCTGCGGTCCACCCGGTGGCGCGTCTGGGCGAAACCAGCTCAGAACGATCTCACGAGGCAGCCGGGTTGGTCCTATTCCTGAAGCGTCACCGGTGCTCCAGGCAAGAGCCTGTGGAAGATGGTTTCGCAAGTATCGAACTGTTTCGCGAGCACCGACAAAAACGATTGTCGGCAGCCGGTCAGATAAGATGTGGTCGAGCCGGCTTGCCTTTGCATCAGTTCGCTGGGCCATTATTCGTGCGCGATCCAGTAGAGCTTCAAGCAGTGACAGGTCTTCCAGGACGAGATCGGTCTCGTCATGGTCGTGGTCCATCAGTTCCCACATCACCAGCTGCTGCATATCCTCACCCACGAACCTGCGAAGCGCCATCCGAGTGACCCTTCTCCCGGCCCGGCGCGCGTCACCCGCTTGTGTGAGCAACGCGTGATACCGTTTGAGGGTGCCGAGAAAGGCCAGCGGGCTCGATGCCAGCGAACGCCACACCACAGACCGGACAAGATTCGCAATCGTGGGGGCATGTGAAAACGCCAGGCGCTCGATCTCACGGCAGCATTCACCCGTTTCTTCTTCGTGATCCACGATGCGTTCACGATGATCACGCCGGGCGGGCCGGGCGTTCCGCACCTCCTGGCCAACAACAACGAGCACGCCCAGGGCGGTCGATGCGATCTCCACCTCGGCGAGATGGCGTGTGAGTGAAGGAATTCCGAATCGGGTGAGTGCATCGTCCCTCGCACCCAGATGCAGTTGTGCCCCGAGATCCGCGAGCGTATTCACCACCGGCGTTGCGCTCAGCATGAGAATCGACCGTCCATTGAGAGCTGGAGCGAGGGTCTGGTATCGCCGGGTAGCACGATTTCGGAAATGATGGCTCTCGTCCAGGATGACGAGTGAAGGGTTTCGCCGGACCGGCGCTGAAAGCGATTCGGGAATTCTCCCGCGGCTGAGCCGTTCGTGAGACCAGATCTCGATTTCTATGTTCAATCGCGCCGCAGTCACTTTCCATTGAGCATGGATGGCAGCCGGTGCAAACACGACCGGCGGCTCCCGACTTTGCCACATCTGCGCAACGGCCAGCGCGACCCACGTCTTGCCACTGCCAACCGGGTCTGCCAGGAGAGCGCACCGGTTGTCCCGCAGCACGGACAGGACCTGTCTGCAGGTCAGCTGTTGTTCGGCGCGAAGCCAGGATGGCGCGGGATCTGGATCCGCTGGTCTCGCCAATGCTCCTGCCAGCTGAGACACAGTTGCTCTGGGACCGTCCTGCCGCGAAGGGGTGAGGACCGGCAGCAGTGGGTCCGCTACGCTCGTGAACGACTCAGCGACGATGACCGGTACCTGCTCCAGCCACGGCCGAGAGGAGGCCGGCTTCGCCGGTCGAAAGATTGAGATGGACTGCGGCACGCTCATCGAGTTCGCCCTGGTCAAGTTGTCCATGCTCTGCGCGCTCGGCGATGTCGGCGAGTCCGGCGTCCCCCGGCACAGCGCTCGGTAGCGGAAGGCGGCCGACACTCGCCGCGTTGAATCGGTAGAATCCGCCGCTTGCGGGGTCCGCAGTGAGAACAGCGATGGCACGCATCCATGTCGTGTTGAGCCACGCAGCAATCGCTCTCGCCATTGGCACCGCGCGCACCGGCATCACGTAACATGTGTTCAGCGGAATCAGTGGACGACCTTGATGCCCGCTCAGTGCGACCGCGATGAGACGCGAGGCGAGGTCAGCCCAGATCACTCGCACAGGAGCGGTGGCCGGGCCAGTTCGGAAGAGGATCCATGGTGGCCCTGACTTGTAGTCCTTCCGCGCGCCGAGGGTGGACGCGTGTTTCTCGAAATGCGCGCGCGCGATTGGCGGCAGATGCGCCATCACGGTGCCGTCTGGCGCGTACGGCCATAGCATCGACACCGTACGGTCGATACGGAATGGCTCCAGATCCCGCCCCCGGATAGCCGCCCGGATGATTGCGGGTTCGACCTCGATCGGTGGCTGAAGGAAGACCCGGTTCGCTCCGGTCTTTACCCCGAGATGAATGGAGAATTGTTCGCCAAGTGTCGCATGCCGGACTGCCAGGTCACGAGCGATTCCCGCCGCGCCTGCATGCTTGAGAATCCATGGTGAGCCGCCTTCGAATCTCTCCTGGGATACCCTGGGCGCTCCGTCGCCGAAACCGAGTCGAACGCAATGACCGGACGGGGGCCGCACCTTGGCACTTACGATCACCATGGGGTAGGTCGTGGCTTCGAAAATCCGATCGCCACCGCTCAGGTCGGCGGCCATATGGATGGTGAGGTCGCGAGCCAGTGCCCGGCGCGCCAGGGTTCCATATTCTGCGGTGGCAAGCTTGGCCGGAACGAGCATGCCCGTGATGCCCCCAGGGGCAGCCAGCTCGTGAGCGCGCTCTAGGAATGCCACAGCCAGATCTGGCTGGTGCCGGTAGCCGCGACGTCCACTCTCCCCGCCCCGCCACCATCGATATCGTTGCGTGAGCACCTCCCGTACAGCGCGTGGAACCTGCTCGGCGCGCACCCATGGAGGGTTGCCGACGACAACATCAAACCCGCCACTTTTCTCGAAGACATCCGCAAAGTGGGACTCGAACTGAAACCAGGGTACTTCGCCGTCTCGCTCGAATCGCCGGCGTGCCTGCCGAACAGCTGCCCATCGCGTGCGAAGCTCGCGGACGCGAGTCAGGGTGTTTCGCTGCGGCAGCGTGGTGCCGAAAAGGTCGGGCGCATGTGCGTGAAAGAGGAGCTCGCGGACCCTGCGCTCGAATTCAAGGTCTGCACGGGCGAGGCATGATGCCGTGGCGGACTGTTCGCCGGCGCGCAACGCCCGCGCGGCTTCCGGCTTTTCGCGTCCCGTGGACACCGCGAACACGCGACGTAACTGGGCCAGCTCGCCTCCTGCGGCTGCCGCGCGAAACGGCATCCGGGCAATGAGGGCGAGCGGATCTGTGAGGCTGTCGCCCTGGCGGATGAGACAATCGATGTTCGGGAGCGGGGTTACATCAACCATGTCTTCGGTAGAATCTTCCGCGATCACGGCCAGCCAGAGTCGCAGCTCCGTCAGGCGAACGGCGGTGGCATTGATGTCCACGCCGAACAGGTTTTCAAGGAGAATTTGTCGCTTCACATTTGCGGGATCGCCGATTGGCGTTCCTCGAAGCTCGGCCAGGCGTTCGAGTGCGCCAAGAAGAAATGCGCCCGACCCCACCGCCGGATCGAGCAGTGACAGTGAGGCAAGGAGCGGCTGAATCGATCGATCCTTACGCTCGAGGCGCACGAGTGCCTCGTCGCTGGAAATGCCGAGACGGGTGACGATCAGCGCGATGAAGGAAGCATCGATTATCTGACGAACGAGTCCCGGAGGTGTGTAGAATGTTCCGGTCCCCCTCCGTTCAGCCGGCGCCATGACCCCTTCGAACACCCGCCCAAGCATGTCGGGCGCGATGGCGGTGGCCGTGCCTTCCCGCACGGTAAAGTGAAACCGCTCGAAGAGCTGGTCGAAAACGTCGCGCCACACGGTATTGGAGATCGTGCCGCGCCAGCGTCGCTCGAGTGCGTGGGGCTCGAACAGACCGCCATTCAGAAACGGGACCCTTCCAAAGGCGAGAGTGGCCGGAGTGCGCTGGCTGATCTCGCGATTCAGAGTCCCGAAGAAGAGCGGTTTGAGAAGGTGGGCGTGCAGCTGTTTCCTGCCGCCGAGACACTGGTCGACATGGCTCCGTATAAAGTCTGGGCGGCCATCGAGCCAGCCCTTGCTCTGAATGAAATAGAGAAAGAGGATCCGATTCAGCTGGAGCAACGCGAGGCTCCGGCGGTTCTCCGAGCGGGGAATGTCACGGATCTCATCCGCCAGCCGATCCAGTTGGCCTTCGAAGGCGAGAAAGAATCGGGTTCCGAGTCCTTCCCCCGCGAGCGCATCGGCGATCCGCGCTGCATGGGCAAGCCGGGCCATAGGCGGGAGCCCAGCTATCCGGCTCAGGCAATCGAGCGCCACCCGGTCCGGGGCGGCCATGCTGAGCGCGAGTACCGGACACTCACCGAATGCGACACTGCACGCGAGCGACCGGGCGGTCGCATCATGGACCAGGATACCTGCCGACTCGCCCCGCTTTAACAGGATGCGGGCGAGGTGCTGAGCCAGCGGACCCGCGGCGGTGCCGCTGGCGGCAAACCAGGGAAGCTCATTGGAGCGGCCAATAAGTGCGCTCACTTCGACAGGGAGACCGGCACGTCCGCGGCTTCCCCAGAAGCTTTTCGGCAGGACTTGCCATGACGTTGTCCCCCCGAGCTCGGCTACGAGACCCGGCAGATCGGAAAGTGCCTTGATCCCGCGCAACAGTTGGTGCAGTGTCACTGAGCCTCCTCGAGAGGCTCAGCATACCGTTCGACGGACAAAACCCGGGTACCGCATTAACGCGCGCAGGTGCAAAAACACGCAGGAAATTGATGGCTTACGCGAACGGCTTTTCAGCGGTACTTTGTTTTCCTGATTTCTTCAACCCGATTGGTCTGACTATCACGTTTTCATGGCACTCCCGCCGGTGAACCGCTCCCACTCTCTCCTGGAACGGCGCTGGTATACACCCATTGCGATCGCGGTGGCGTATGCCGTCGTGAGTTTTGCATGGATTCTCCTTTCCGATCGCATTCTTCCCGCCCTCATTGGTGACCTTTCCGTCGCCAGCCTGACCCGGCTGCAGACATTCAAGGGCCTGTTGTTCATAGCGCTCACGGCCGGATTCATTTACCTCCTCATTCGGATGGCGGTGCGGGCGCTCCAGGTTTCTTCCTCCAACCTGGCAGAGCTTGAAACCGGGTTTCAGCAACTTTTTACGAGCACCGGTGCCGTCATTCTCATCGCGGATAGCGAGACCGGTCAGATCGTGGACGCGAATCCTTCCGCCGAGCGCTTCTATGGCCGGCCACGTGGAGAGCTGATTGGAGAGCTGCTTTCGGCGCTGGAGGTGACTCCGCCGGCCGGAATCGCTAGTGCAGCGTTCACGATGACGGATGAACACAGCGCGTTCGTAGGCTACCGTCACCACACTGCATCCGGTGAGCGTGACGTTGCCATCAACTCCACTGTAGTATCCGCGGGGTCGCGTCAGCTCAAGTTTCTTCTGATTCACGACGTGACCGAGCGGAGGGCGCTGGAGAACCAGTTGAGGCAGGCTCAGAAAATGGAGGCCGTCGGCCAGTTGACCGGCGGAATTGCTCACGACCTTAACAATATTCTTACGGTCGTGCTGGCCGATGCCGACCTGATCGGCCAGGAGCTTCCTGATTTTCAGGGTGATATCCGCGATGACCTGGATGATCTTCGCGCCGCCGCTCGTCGGGGGGCGAGCATGATTCGGAAATTGCTCAGCTTCAGCCGCAGTGCCAACATCGCCCCGGTGATCGGCGACCTGGGGAATCTGGTTGGCGGCATCATCCCCACGTTGCGAAGACTGTTGCCCGAAAACATCGATATCACGGCCTCTGACCGCGGCGCCGGGCTGATTCGAGTGGACCAGGGATCGCTCGAACAGATCATTCTGAATCTTGCCACCAACGCACGAGATGCGATGAAGCAAGGCGGCACGCTCACAATTGAGACTGGTCGCGAAGCTCTCGCTCCCACACCGGGGCGGCCGTGGCTCACAGCTGGTGTCTACGCCTACCTCAAGGCACAGGATACCGGGACCGGCATGGATGAACGGACCCGGGCCAAGGCCTTCGAGCCATTTTTTACGACCAAGCCGCCTACCGAGGGATCCGGCCTTGGTCTCGCGATGATCTATGGCCTGGTCAAACAGCACGAGGGTTATGTCGTGCTCGACAGCGCTCCGGGAGAGGGCACCGCTGTCACGTTGTACCTGCCTCTCGCCCCTGAGGGTCTTGCCGCCGAGTCGGTGAGCATCCGCCCCGGCGATCTGGGATCCGGCGGAGGGGAAACGATTCTCCTGGTTGAAGACGAAGAAGCTCTGCGTCGGGCCGGCCATCGCATTCTCGAGAAACTTGGCTACACCGTGCTCGGCGCGCCGAACGGCCAGCGTGCCCTTGAGATTCTGGAAGCGGAAGGAGACCGGATCGACCTGGTGATTTCTGATATGATCATGCCCAGGCTGGGTGGGCGGGCACTCTATGAAATCGCGCGGGTTCGGCGGGGAGACATCAAGTTCCTGTTTACGAGCGGATATGCAGCAGTCGGCGGTGGGGAAGGCACACCGTTGCCGGACGTGCCCTTCATTCAGAAGCCATGGACGTACGACGAGCTCAGCCGGAAAGTGCGGGAGGTCCTGAGCCATTCATCGTGAAGAAACACCGCAGGATTGCCGTTCAGTACGCTTCCATGATCATCAGTGAAAGCTGATCCAGCGGACGATGCTCCGGCATGACCTCGCCCCCTTCATCAAAACGAATGTTCATGGCGCAAAGCTCCTCCAGCGCAGTGCTCTCTTCGTTTCTGAGCTGGAGCACGTAAGGCTCCGGGCCGGTTTTGAGCTTATCCATGCGATCGATAAGCCAGTCGGGCTTGTCCACCGCATGGTCCAGCGACTCTATCATTTCCCGCGTTAACGTCAGCTTCATGGTCCTTCCTTGTGGTCTCGTTTGCTCAACGGATGGCGGGAGTTCAGCGCTCGCTGCTCACCGGTTTGATCGCCCCGCGATTAGCTTTGCCAGTGGTCTCGGACAAATCCATCTCGATCGCGTCAAGTTGCTTTTCGATATCTGTCGGATCCAGCTCGGTGTCGTGCGAAGGAACGCCATTTTGCGCGAACAGTGTCGCGACCAGCGCGTCAGTGTACCCCACGACCGCGACTGCGATGCCCTTGTCCAGCACTCGATTCAGCCGAAGCATCGTCGCCATGCCCTGCCGCGCGCGCAACCCTGCGAGAACGGGCGTCAGGTTGCGGATCAGCATTTCGCGAAGAAACTGCATCTCTTCCACGACTTCGCCGGCGGCGAGCCCCCGCGCCGCAGCCACACGGCCGTAGTGCTCACAGGAATGGTACCAGATCTTCTTGACATCGCGGCGCATGGGCCCGACCATCTCGGTCATGACGTCAATAAGGAGCCGCAGTTCGCGCTCGACCAGGGGTCTGGGCACCGAGGGGCCGGAGGTCATCCGGTCGCCTAACCAGGCGGCCCATTGAATGACCATGGCATCGCGCTTGTCGGCCATCGCACGGCCGGTAGCTAACAGGGCGGGAATTGAAGCGCGCAGGAACCATCTCCGGCGAATTGTGGACTGGCAATCTATACGGGAGCAACCATGGGGTCAAAAGCCTTTGAACGACCGCCGCGCCTCGGAGCTGGCGCGCGTGTTGCCCTCGTTGCGCCCGCAGGCCCGCTCCTCGAACGCGACGAGCTGACAGGCGGAGAAGAGCTGTGCCGCGCGATGGGTTTTGAGCCCCGGCTCGCCACTCATGCCGGCAGCCGGCACGGCTACCTCGCCGGGACCGACGAGCAGCGACTCGATGACCTGAACCGGGCCCTTCGAGATGACAGCATCGATGCGATCTGGTGTCTTCGTGGCGGATACGGCATGACCCGCATCCTGGACGCGGTAGATTTCGCGGCACTCAAACGAAAGCCCCGGGCGGTCATCGGATATTCCGATATTACCGCATTGATCAACGCCGCGCTGCTGCACTGTGGGCTGGTCACCTTTCATGGGCCCATGAGCCGGACCAGCCTCACCGCCTTCAGCAGAAAACATTTTGAACGTGTCCTGACAACACCCTCGCCGGCCGGGCGCCTCGACCGCATCCAGCCGCCCGCCAATGTGCTCGTGCCGCGAGAACATCGTATCGTCACCCTTGTTCCCGGTGTGGCCGAAGGTCCGCTGCTGGGAGGAAATCTTACTCTCCTCCAGGCGCTGATTGGAACCAGGCACCTGCCGGATCTGAGCGGCGCCATCCTCTTCCTCGAGGACATTGGTGAGGACCTCTATGCCATTGACCGGATGCTCGCCCACCTGCGAAGCGCCGGTGCTCTCTCGAAGGTCGCCGGTGTCATGATCGGCCGGTTCTCCGAAATGAAGCGCAACAGCGGCGACGGCGCGCTCGGCTTCGACGAGGTGCTCGCCACCTACTTTGAGCCGCTCCAGGTCCCGGTGGCGTACGGTTTCCCGATCGGGCACGTCGATGATCAATGGACGCTGCCGCTCGGCGTGATGGCCCGGCTTGATGCGTCAGCCGGAGAGGTCGAGTTGCTGGAGCCGGCTGTCTCCTGATCAGCTCGGCCGCCGCAGTGGAGGGCGTGTTGACAGCGGGAGAAGCTGGGCGATTCTACTTTCGCGGAATCTTCTTCTTTTTGAGAGCCTTCCCGGGGTGAGGAGGCGCGGCCGGCAGCCTGGAGGTTACCAGGCCTCTGAGCAGACGTTTCGGGGCTACTGCGGCATAACTCTCCTCGATCCACGATTCGATCCATTCAACCGGCACCGAATCCTTCGCGGCGAAGCTTGCGGTTACCCATCCGCTCTTTCCCAGCCCATATCCTGTAGGGGTCGCGAAAGGAAGCATCAGAACGCCCTGAGCCGAGCTGGGAAGCTTGACCGAAAAGCTCAGACCGTCTACATGCGACCCCATGAAGATGAATGCCTTTCCCCGCACCTTTATGGTCCGGTGACCCCAGGGAAATTCCTCGGTAGTTTCCGGAAATGACAAGGCGAAGTCCCGCAATGCGAGCTCCGCCCGGATGAACTTCGCCGACCTCCCCATGACTACAAATTGAATAGTGCGAGCGTATCAATGACCTCGGCCATTGTCTTTGCCAGCTTCGGATGTGACGCGTCGAAGTGATACACGCTGTCCTCCAGGCTGGCCCGAACGGAATCATAACGGGTGCCTGTGGTCGAGTCCGGATCGGCAAGGAGCCCCCGTATATCATCCCTTAGTTTCTGGAGGAGAGCGGTTCGCTTTTCATCACTCGGTCCCGCATCTGCGATTTCGAGGTCCAGCCGCTCCAGGTCCCGGCGAAGTCGTTCCTGATCCATGTCATCTCGCTTTCATTACGAAGGGTGCTTCTACTAATCTAGCAGGCTACTGAAAAACCGGAATCAGTGGCACCGGGGACCATCGGAAGGAAGAAATACCAACCCTTTAGCGTCTCACAGAGTCTCACCCCTGCGTTTACCGATGAAACAATTACTCTGCCGGGTCGTCAAGCCGGTCACCTCGCCATCTTTCGGGAGTTCTCCATGTTCACTCGAGTTCTTAGCCCGCTTTTGCTGACTGCCGGGCTCGTTTTCTTCGCGACTCCGGCTCGTGCCCAGGACGCCCAGGTCCGTCTCTGGGATGCGGCTATCGCAGGTGATACCGTTGCAATCACTCGGGCGCTTTCCGAAGGAGCCAGGGTGGATTCACTGGATACGCGACGGAGCGTGAATGGAAGGCGTGCGCTCAATTGGGCTGCGTTGGCGAACAGCGTTCCCGCTCTCCGTGTCCTCCTGGCTCATGGCGCCACCATCAACGCCACGAACCTGACGGGTTTCACGGCGGCGCATCACGCGGCAGAGGCAGGATCCGCCGACGCCATGAAATTTCTCATCGCATCGGGAGCCGATGTGACGATACCCAGCAATTATGGGCGCCTCCCGATTGACACCGCGAGGGCGAATGGCCACGTCGAGGTCATCCAGCTACTCGAGGCCGCGACCCGGAAGAACTAGCAGGCTGCTGAAAACCTGGATGCATCCCGAGCAAGCCGAGGGGATCTTAAACGCTTCCCCTTCACCGTCCTCGATGCCCCAAAGCCAGCCTTGAGCGTGAGATTCCCCCGCCACTCTGCTCCCTCGGAACGATACCTCGCGGTTTTCAGCAGTCCGTGGGAGGTAAACCGCCGGTTCACGTTGTGCGTCATGCCAGGTCGGGTCCAGCTGAAGGCGCGATAATTCTGGATTTTCTCCGGATGATGTATCGAATGCCGCGATAGGCCTGGCTCAGGAACCAGAGGCATATTGCGACGAGAGCAACCTTGACGAAAATGTCCGGCAGAGGCAATCGAACCAGCCCCCACTGCACCCCAATCAACACAGCCGCAACAGCGAAGCAGCGTACGATCCAGTAGCGTTGCGCCCCGCTCCACTCGGCGATGAGGAGTGCCGCGATGATCAGCGCGATCATTGCGCCGAAATCTTCGCTCATGGAGGCAAGAAATGCCGGCCGGTTCCAGAAGACCGGCTGAGCCAGGCCGAACCTGCCGATGTAAAACACAAGTCCGAAGAGAAAGAGCCACGAAGCGACCGGACCGGCGGTTCGCCGTAATACCACAGCTGTCACCGCCACGATGAAAGGAGCGGTGAGCGAAGCTGCCGGTGTCACCGCTCTACTACCTGAGGTACAGATCTACCCAATGCGGACCGCCTGCCCGGATACCAGGGCCTGGCTGCCGACTCTCACGGTCACGCGGTACCTTCCCGGCGAGAGCGGGCCAACCCGGGTGACGAACATTCCGGCCGGTGAATCGCCACGGCATGCACCCTGCGAAACATCATGAAAAACGATGTCGATGCTCCCGCCATCCACGACATACTCCCCGGAAGCGGGGCACCCGTCTTCCAGCTTACCGCTTACAGAGATCGTGTTTTCCACCGTCTGTACGTTGATTCCAGAAGCGCTGGAGGTACCCGGTTCCGGGGTCGCCATGAAGAGCGGTCCCCGGCTTGGCGCGGAGCCACCGCAAGCAAGGAGGATCAGGAGAGCGGTCACCGAGGGAAAATGTATATGTGCCATGCTCACCCCAGGTCGAATGCAGCGGTTCATCACGTCTTCGGTGACCCATCGTAATGCGGTCCGTCCATAGGTCGCAACTGCGGTGTGTCAGCCGAGTCGAGCTTTTCCCAGCGCCTTTCGTAAAGCGGCAATTTCACCCACATGATAATTCTCATGGAGTGCTGCCTCGTACACCGCCTGTCCCAGCGTCCGGAAGAACCTGTTCTCAACCAGCGGTGGGCGGTCGAGGTCGGATTCGCTGGCATCTTCCACCATGTCTATCAGTGACGTATGGGTGCGTTCGAGAAGCCCCCTCAACTCCGGAAGAGAGGGGAACTGGGTTGCCGCGGATGGCATCGGTGATCCGGTTCCGCATATGGCTCGGAGTGGTGCCGACACAATCGGCGGGTTGCCAGTGAAAAGCTGGACAACATCGTCTTCGACAGTGGCGATGTGGCCGAGCTGCCAGGCGAGGGGATTGGGGCCCATCCGATCGTTGCTGAATCGAACGCGCTCGGTCTCCGAAAAGTCCCTGGTCCACGCGTTGAGCCAACCCCTGGCATCGTTGGAGATGTCGATCAGCGTCTGGTGAATGTCCATGATGGCTCCGTCCGGAAGATCACGCCAGGTATTCGTCGGAGAACCGCTTTCCTGCATAGATACCCAAGCCGGTCCCGACCATACTCACAATGAAAGCCGTCATGGTACCCGCGTGGGCGCCGGCCCACCATCCGATCCATCCTCCAACTGTCGCCCCAATGAACCCCATGACTTTCCGCATTCGTCACTCCTGCACTGGTGTCCCGCGATTACATCGGTGGCCGGCCCTGCCGAACGGGGGAAAGATTCAGGTGGTCGCCGCACGGCGCGATCGGCGTGCGATATACGAGAGTGTCGGCAGCACCCGGCGGAACGAGCTCCAGACGATCGGCCTGGTAACAGGTGATTCCTGCCGGAATACCGGTGAAGGTTATCTGGAAATATGCGGCGCTGTCGGGCGCGAGACTGAAAGGCGAAGAAACAGCAATGGGTTCGTAACTGGAAGCAATCTGAAGCACAGCGATGCTGTCCAGGGAATGCCCCAGGCTGTCCGCCAGTCGCAACGCCGGGTAACCGCCCGTAAGACAAGGTGCGTTGCCCTTGTTCCGCATTGCAAATGTGATCCCGCGCTGGCCGGCGCCGGCATCCGATCCTTCAATGGACATTTCAAGGTCAGCCGCCCGGCAGACTGCAGGGGCTGGAGTAAGTCCCGCGCTGTCCGCGTTTTCACTCCTGGCGGGCCGCTGGCAGCCGAGTGCGGACACTGCCGAGAGGAAAATCAGCAACCGTTTCACAGGATTCTCCAGTATTTCGTTCAGGCTATTGCCTTCTGCGCCGCCATGTCAGGAATACCATTTTCAGAAGCGATCATGAGCAGTCCACAGCAGAATTCCGAGGACGATGACAGACAGCAGCAGAGGCTGCATCTACAGCTCAGGTGGAAAAAGCGCCGCTGGTATATGGTCCCGTGTCTGCCGCTCACGAATAACCCGGGTGAACTCCGCAAACGAAAAATATTCCTCCCCAGGCAGACTCCATAACTCTACGACATTCCACCCATTGGCGCCGCGTTCGAGGAGAGTCGCAATGCTCAGTTTGGTCTCCTGCTGCGAGGCACTGTCGTCAACAATCTCACTGGCCCGGATATATGCCCAGCGGCTGCTGGTCTTGAGATGTTGTACCTGGAACTTGCTCTCGACGCCCAGGTGGGACCGAATGGTACTGAGGATAGCGCGCCGGGCGGCACTTCCCACGGCTGGCGTGGCGATCTGCTGACTGGAGAGAGTCGCGGGTTCCGCCGCGACCAGAGTGAGAGCGACGCCAACGAGGAACAGCACCCTGTTCGAGAGCATGGAGCGCGCACCATTCAAGGAGGGTTCCAGAAAAAAATCGCAGGCACCTTGGCGCCCGCGATTCGAGACTTCGTTACGCTCTCACCAGGATATCAGGCGCGCCGTTGCGCCCGTGGCCTGGTTGCAAAGGCGTTGTCATCCACCCACTGAATAAGAGCACTGTCCAGCTCGACAGGTTCCTGTCCCGGGATGTGGGGCATGACCGGGCATCGTTTCCCCTCGCTCATGAGATACCACATCGGTGGCATCGCTTCTTCCTTCCGCCGCTCGCTGGCCAGGCGGCCTTCATAAGAAACGAAGTGGAACTCGCGCCCTCGGTGCACGATGCGGCGCTGCTCACTTTTGAAGTTCGACACAGGGAGACTCTCAATAAAGGAAGGCGAAATCTACACCTGTCG
>JBDTQP010000058.1:0-14649 GCA_039932125.1 Gemmatimonadota bacterium | reverse complement strand
GCACCCAGCACCCAGCACCCAGCACCCTGCACCCAGCACCCAGCACCCAGCACCCAGCACCCAGCACTCTGCACCCAGCACTCTGCACCCAGCACCCTGCACCCTGCACCCTGCACCCTGCACCCCAATATACCCCTCCCCCCTATACGATGCCAAGGGGTCACGAGTCTTCAAGGGAGTATCTTCCACCATTCCCGTTAACGATTTGTCATCCCGGACACACCCCATCCATACCTGCCAGGCGTAGAATTGTGTGACGACCGCACTCGCCGGCGACAGAATTGACGATGACTCCGTTCTCCCGTCCCCGTTTTCCCCTCGCGGCCCTCGAGCTGGTGTGCCTCGCGGCGTGCGCGGCATCACGACCATCACCCGCCGGCCTCGCCGAGGCTGTCCGTTCGTGTACCGTCCAGGCGGATGCCGGGGCAATTGCTCTCCGGTCGGTGACCATTGCTGTTCACGAACCATTCTCCCTCGATTCGGCACCGGTGCCCGGTAACCCTGGTGAGCGGCTGGCCATGCGCCAGCTGTACGAGACGCTTGTGAGGCGCGACTGTAATGGGCGGCTTCAACCTGCAATGGCATCGAGCTGGAAGGCGGATGAGCACGGTGAGTACTGGACCTTCAACCTCACCTCCGATTCTCTTCGCCACACTATCAGCCAGGCAGAGGCGGTGAGGGGAAGCTGGGAGCGACGAAAAAACGGCGGCATATGGCCCTGGGCCGGCATTCTCGATGTGGAGGTAGTGTCCCCGTTCCAGTTGCGCGTGCGGTTGGCCACTCCCACCAGGGAACTGCCCCTGTTCTTCGCCGATCCGGTGCTTGCGGTCTCCGACATTCGGGCACCGGGGAGAATCCCCGGCGAGACAGGCATCTATCGAGTCGGCCTCCTGTTTCTCGCACAGAGCGGGCCGATGCTCAGGCTCTGGACCCTCACACCGCCCGGGGATTCAACGCGCCCGGTACTTCGATTCGAATCCGTTCTATCCCAGGTGGATGATCGCGATATCCTCGATGCTCCCGATGCGCCTGCTTTCCGCGCCGCCGATCTGCTGATGACTGACGACTCATCGACCCTTGCCTATGTGAGGGCGCGGAATGATTTCCGCACGGTGCCCTTGCCCTGGGATCGCACGTATGTCCTGGTCTCCAGGGACACGCTTTCCGGTTTCAGCGCGAAGGAGCTGGATGGTTTTCGCGGCAGCCTTGTCCCTGAGGTGGTTCGGGGTGAGCTTCGCGAAGCTGCGCCGCCGTTCTGGTGGTCTTCGGACTCGAGCTGCATGCTGACAGGGCAGCTCGCCGCCTCTCCGCAATCGCGCATCGTTTATCCGGCCGGCGATGTGACCGCCCGCGCGGTGGCGGAACGAGTTGCCGTGCTTGCGGGCTCACCGGGAAGGCCGCGGCGAGTCACTCCCCTCGCGCCAGGCGACCTTGAACGCGCGCTCGCAAGCGGGGATGCCGCGGGTTTCATCATCACCGTCCCTCGTGAGCATCCGGCGAGCTGTCACGGTGTGCCGAGCTGGCCGGGTAATCTCCGCGTCGCGCCGCTGCTCGATTCCCGCTTGACGCTCGTGGTTCGGCGCGGAGTTCCTTCGTTCGTGATTGATGGTGACGGTGCCATTCGCTTCATGCCTCACTCCCAATGAGCTTCCGCGCGAAGCTGGTGCTCGCGTTTGCCGCGTCAGCGCTCCTGCCGCTGGTTGTGCTGGCTTTCGGCATGCGCCGTGAAATGTCCAGGCGGCTCTCCCGGCAGTCCTGGAGCCGCGCCGCCAGCGTCAGCAGCACGGTGACCGCGAAGCTCGCCAGTATGCGGCAATCCACCCGCGAGCGTCTGCACGAAGTGAGCGGAGTGCTGGCGGCGGACAATCGATTTCGTCTGGCTGAAGTGGCGCATGACAGCGGTGCGGCCCGATCACTCATAGACTGGGCCGCCGGCGCAATGCCGTCGGCTGGCTTTGCCGCTCTCCAGGTCCAGGACTCCTCCGGCAGGATCGTAAGCTCGGGCCATTATCGAAACCAGTTTGGACAGGTGGATGCGGTGCTCCCTGCATTCCTGGACCGTGCGGGTGCCGAAGGAGCCATCATCGATGTAGTGACCACCTCGGGCGATGTCCGGGTTCTTGCGATGATCGACTCCTTCAGGGTTGCGAGCCGGCGCTACGTGGTCATCGGCGGAACCCGCTTCACTCCGGGTGACATTACCGCGGGCGACCCGGAGGTCGCCGTTAATTTTGAAATCGGGTCCGCCCACCCTGGTTCACACCCGGATCAGCTCGCTCGCGAAGCGCTTCCTTACCTGCGATCCGGGGACACGGCTTCCTCAGACTCTGCCATCATTACCGTCACGCGCCGGCCAGATCCGATGCTCGCGCTGCAGCGCAGCGTGGATCGATGGTCCCTCGCGGCGCTTGGCATAGTTGCTTTCATCTCTATCGTCCTGGCCGCCTGGCTCGGGACAAGAATCTCGCGACCACTCTCCGCGCTGGCGGCACAGACCGAAACTATCGACCTCGATCGGCTGGACCAGGACTTTGGAGGCGGTGGGGATGACGAGATAGGCGCCTTGTCGCGATTGTTGCAATCCATGGTGGACCGGCTCCGCGCGAGCACGGTCCGGGTTCGTGAGGTTGAGCGGCGCCTGGCCACGGGCGACCTCGCTCGCCAGGTGAATCACGACGTCAAGAATGGTCTGGCTCCGATCCGGCATGTGATCAGGCACCTCGGACAGGTCGCCGAGCAGCACCCGGAGCAGCTTGCCACGATTTACCAGGAGCGAAGAGGGACGCTGGAGAAGAGTGTCGAGTACCTGGAGACGCTGGCCCGGCAGTATGCGAAGTTGTCGCCGGGCACAGACTCCGGCATGTTCGATCTGAATCGCGTCGTTGCCGAGGTGGGTACCCTCCTCAGCACTGAGGGCGCCGCAGTGGAGACACATTGCGTCTCCTCGCCACTGGTGGTAAGAGCTGACGCGCTCGTGCTCCGGCGCATTGTGGAAAATCTTGCGCGAAACGCGGTGGAGGCCAGCCAGCCAGACAAACCCGCGGTGCGTCTGGTAACATCTCTCCAGTCGCGTGTTGGGCACGCCCATGCGCGCGTTGAGATCATCGACCAGGGGACGGGGATGAGCCAGGAAGATCTCGACAGAGCCTTCCGGGATTTCTTCACCACAAAGCCGGACGGAACCGGACTTGGTCTTTCCGTCGTGCAACGACTTGTCGCAGACCTCGGCGGGACACTGCGCGTGGAGACCGAGCCCGGCCGGGGAAGCCGGTTTTCGTTCGACCTTCCCCTCGTTCCGGGACAAACCGATCTCTCCCGAGGTGCAAACGCGTGAACCGGATTCTCATCGTAGATGATATTCCCCAGCTGGCGGAGCAGTATGCCTATGATCTCAGGCGGCTGGGAAGTTATGAAGTCATCGTTGCGGGCGACGGCCGGTCGGCGCTCGATCAGCTGACAGCTTCGAGCTATGACTGTGTCGTGCTCGATCTCGAGATGCCGGGCATGGATGGTTTCGAGATGCTTCGAACGGTACAGCACCGGGGCATTGAGGTTCCGATCATCGTATATACCGGGACGGGAGACTTCGATCGTTGCGTACAGGCTGTCCGTCTCGGGGCGGCGGGCTTCATTGACAAGGCTGAGCCCATGGAGCGCGTCGTCCAGGAAATCGAGACCGCGATCGATCGGCATCGCCTTCGATTGGAAGTTCGCACGTTGCAGCGTCGCCTGGGAGATTCCACACTCCTCGGCGCCAGCCCTGCCATGGTTCGCCTGCGGGAAGCCATCGCACGGGCGGCGCCGGTCCCCAGCGCGGTGCTGGTGACTGGTGAGAGCGGGACCGGCAAGGAGCTGGTCGCCCGGGAGCTGCACCGGTTTGGTGCGAATCAAGGCGGCCCGTTCATAGCGATTAACTGCGCCGCGCTTCCTGAGCAGCTGGTTGAAAGCGAGCTCTTCGGCCATGAGCGCGGGGCATTCACCGGGGCCATTTCTTCCCGCAAGGGCGCTTTCGAGGCGGCGGAAAAAGGGACGATTCTTCTGGACGAAGTTGGCGAGCTTCCCCTGGCTGCGCAGTCCAAGCTCCTGCGGGTACTGGAAGATCATTCGCTTCTCCGGGTGGGAAGTACCCGGTCCATATCGGTCACCGCGAGGGTCGTCGCCGCCACCAATCGAGATCTCGAGGTCGAGGTGCGCGACAAGCGTTTTCGTGATGACCTGCTGTATCGCCTGAATGTGCTGGTGATCAGAGTTCCTGCCCTGCGTGAGCGTCGCGAAGACATCGTGCCGCTCGCATCGCGTTTTCTCGAAGAGACGTGCCGCCGCTTTGGCGTGCTGCCCAAGCGCCTCTCCGACGATGCCGCGGCATTCCTGGTCGGTCAGGACTGGGCCCGGAACAATGTGCGGGAGCTGCGCAATGTGATCGAGCGGTCCGTGGTCGCGGCAGATGGAGAGATGATCCGCGTTGAACATCTCGAGGATCATGCCATGCCGTCCGCCGCTTACGATATGGGGGAAGGCTCCTTTCAGGAGCTCAGAACGGATGCCGAACGACGGATCGTGCTGGCGGCGCTGGAGCGACACCACTGGCACATCACGAGAACCGCCCAGGCGCTCGGACTGGCCGATCACGCGAGCTTGCTCAAGGTGATGCGAAGGCTGGGGGTGAGCGGGCGCAAGTGAGTTGAAGGTCGATCACTGAGGTGTGAGGGGCCGAGGTGTGAGGTGTGAGGTGTGAGGTGTGAGGTGTGAGGGGCCGAGGTGTGAGGTGTGAGGTGTGAAGTGAGCGATATCCCCGCCTAAGGGCTGTGCCGTGTCGCCAGGGACACGCTGCCTCTCACGCTTCGTGTCCGCGCGGACACAGCAGTAGATATCCGCTCCAGCCGCCAATTTCCTAACTAGTGAAATCCCATCACATATCAGCAAGGTACTCATTCGTCCATACGTGGCCGCGCGCTTGCTTTTCCATGGGGCACCGCATCACTCACGGCGCATGTCGCCACCACCACGGAGGATGTATGACCCGCACGATCACTGTTTCCCGAAACCACCGCATCCTGTTCGTCGCCGCGGCTCTCATTCCGCTCACGCTCATGGCATGCAGCGAGGGCGGTTCCCGGTCCCCCCAGTCCGCGACCGCCGGCGCCAATACACCGGGCGTCGTGAACACGAGCTTCACGCCGGGTGCGAGTCCCGCGACTGAAGCGGCTGTCTCGCGTGTGCCAGCTGTCGTCAGCTACGCTGATGCGGAGTTGGTATACCGGGAGGGACGCTACCAGGAAGCGGAGCGGCTGTTCGAGACGTATACCACGAGCAACCCCGCGAACCAGTTCGGCCACTACATGCTGGGTCTCTCCGCCTGGAAGGCCGGTGATTTTTCCGCCGCGGACCGGGCGTTCAATCGTGCCATCGAGCTCGATTCAACCCACGTCAAGAGCTATCTCAACTCGGCGCGCGTCCTTCTCGACCTCGACCGGAACCATGAAGCCCTGGAACGCGCGGAGCGTGCCCGAGGCCTGGACGAGAGCTCCACGGATGCGCTTCGGCTGGTCGCAAGAGCGTATCACAGCATGGGCCAGGTAGACTCCGCCGTCGAGGCGTACCACCAGGCCCTGGCCCTTGATGGATCGGATGTATGGTCCATGAACAACCTCGGCGTCCTCTATCTTGACATTGGCCAGCCGGAGCAGGCTCTCGCTCCACTGGCGCGCGCCGTCCAGCTTCGCGGGACCTCGCCGGTGTTTCAGAACAATCTCGGCCTGGCGCTGGAACGCACCGGTCACCTCACTGGCGCGAAAGCCGCCTACGGGGCCGCATTGCGGGCAGACAGCACGTACAGCAAGGCGGCTATCAGCCTGGCCCGAGTGAATGTTCTCGAGGTCGACAGCACGGACACCGTGAGTGTGGATGATCTCGCGGAGGAGTTTCGCATCCAGGCGGGAATGTGGCGGGAAACCTCGGTGCAGCCGATAGTGGATACGGTGCAGGCACCGGCACCCGTCAGCGATTCGATCAGCAACCAGTAGGAATGATGCAAAAGCATGTGGCCTGCCGGTGATTCCGCCGGCAGGCCACGTGTGTTTCTCCGCCAGGGCGAATGTTTCACGTCGCGTTTTCAATAACCCGCTCGAGAACTTTCTTTGCGAGGTCCTTGTCCCAGGTGACCGCCGATATGCTCGCGATCACCTCGACCCGGGTTCCGGTGCCTTCGGTGGTCAACGTGATGGTGATTTCCCGATCGGGCATAGTGCCCTTGAGCGCGCGCTGTGCCGACGCGCCCGATTCTTCAGAGCTCGTTTACGGCTCCAACGCCACCAGCGGCGGCTGCGAGACGCCCCGCTCCGGTGGAAACCACCGCTGAAAGCAGGAGTGCCTTCCCAACTTGGGTGATCCTCATCACAATTTCTCGCGGTGCAGGTACATGGTGCGTCATCAATTGGCCGCATTACCTTACCGCTTCGACGACCTGGTACCGAGTGACATCGCTCACTTCCGGAAATATCCGATCGCCGTCATCTACCTGTCACCTGCACCCGATAGTTTGCCGGGTCGATTCAGCAATCATTACTCACACCAGGGGACCTGAGAATGAAGAACATTGTCTTAGGCATTTCGCTTTGCCTCATCGTAGCCGTGCCTGCTTTCGCGCAGCAGAGTACCGTGACCGTCAAAGAAGAAGCTCCCGGCCTTCTGGCGAAGGCTACCATCACTCCAGACAGTGCGCAGCGGGTAGCGCTTGGGAGATTTCCCCGCGGTCAGATAGCCTCGGCTGAGATCGAGATGGAGCATGGGAAGCTGGTTTATTCCTACGACATCAAGGTCCAGGGCAAGGCCGGGGTCGAGGAGATTCTGGTCAACGCGGCCTCGGGCGCTGTCGAGTCGGTCGAGCATGAGAGCGAAGAGGCCGAAGCGTCAGAAGCTTCGCACGAAGCCAGCGAAAATGAGAGCGCGGAGTTGAAGGAAGAGGAGCACGGGTTGCTGGCTCAGGCCACGATCAGGCCGGACAGCGCCCGGCACCTGGCTATGTCGCGTGTACCCGGTGGCAAGGTCGCCGAAGCCGTCATCGAGCGGGAAGACGGCAAGGTTGTATACTCCTTCGAGCTCAAGGTTGCGGGCAAATCAGGGGTCGAGGAAGTCCTTATAGATGCCAAGACCGGTGCGGTCATTTCCGTTGAGCACGAGAACTAACCTGGCAACGCCGGACACCTTCGAAGTGGGCTCGCATGCGGATTCTGGTAGTCGAAGATGACGAGCGCGTAGCCGACCTCATTCGACGCACCATGCGTGAAGGTGCCTGGGCCGCGGACCTGGCCTCCACTGGGTCCGCGGCACGGGAGGCCGTCGCTGGCAATGAATACGATCTCATTGTCCTCGACCTCGGTCTCCCCGATACCAGCGGAATTGCGCTCTGCCAGGAATGGCGCAAACAGGGGGTGCATACACCGATCCTGGTGCTGACTGCCCGCAATGCCCTTGCTGATCGTGTGGAAGGGCTCGATGCCGGTGCCGATGATTACCTTGCCAAACCATTCGCGGTAGAAGAACTCCGGGCCCGGCTGCGGGCGCTCGCCCGGCGGCCGTCCTCAGCTCTTGCGCCGGTCCTCCAGTTCGACGACATCGTATTCGACCCGGCCTCCCGTACCGCACGCCGGGACGGCAGGCCCATCCCGCTTACGCATCGTGAGTTTGCTCTGCTGGAATACCTTCTCAGGAATCCTCGCCGGGTGCAGAGTCGCTCTCAAATTCTCGAGCATGTATGGGATGACAATTTCGAGCCGGTCGCCAACTCGGTGGATGTCCTGGTTGCGCGGCTGCGGCGGAAGCTTGAAGCGGGCGGAGCCGCGCCGTTGATCCACACCGTTCGCGGCGCGGGATACATTCTCACTGATGAGCCACCGGCGCATGAGGATTAGCCGGATCCGGCTGCGGCTCTCCGCCTCGCTCGCCCTGGTCTTTCTCTTCGGCCTCGTAGTGTTGAACCTGGCCCTGTTCGCATTCCTGCGCGCGCAGGCGAGTCATCGCCTGACCCGTAACCTGGCGGCTGAGGCGCGCCAACTCTCTGCGCTCATCGAGACCGAACACCAGGAGGAACCGCAGATCCCTCTCGCGGTTACCGCGCGCACTGTCATGCTGGAATGGCCTTCGCGGGAAACCGGCTTCGCGCTGCTGTCGGACCGGGATCCCCCGGTGATCGGGGGCAACCCTGCTGACTCACAGGCCCTCGCCAGAATGAACGTCGACGGCGGGCCGGTCTGGAATCTTCCTGGCGGCGGCGAGCATGACGTCAGACTGGTGGCGAGCTCAGCGCCACCGGATCGGTATCGGGTCGTAGCCGCATCATCTACCAGGGCCATGGATGAGGAACTCGAATCCCTCGCGCTCTGGATGGGGGTGAGCGTTCCTATCATGATTGTCCTGAGCATCATGGGTGGCTATTTCTTAGCGGGAAAGGCGCTTCACCCGGTCCGGGTGATGGGCGGTCAGCTGGCAACACTGGATGCGGAAGGCCTCCGGGAGCGATTGCCCCTGGCCGGAACTGCCGACGAAATTGACGTGCTCGCCGGCCAGATCAACGGTCTGCTCGAGCGACTGGCTGGTGCCCGCCAGGCGAATCGTCGCTTCCTTCGCCAGGCGGCACATCAGATACAGACGCCGCTTACCCTCGTGCTGGGCGAGGCAACGCTCAGTCTCGATCGCCCGCGCTCGACGGAGGAGCAACGGGCGGCGGTGCAGCGCATTCGCATGGCCGCAGAGCAGATGCGCCGGCGTGTCGCTGAGCTCTTTCTGCTGGCCCAGGCCCGTTCAGGAGAACTGATCGATCTGACCCAGGAGGTCGAGCTCGACGGGCTCGTCCTTGAGTGCACCGATCTCATGCGAAGCCGGTTTACCCTGGCCTCACAGCGGCTCGAGCTGGCTGACGTCGAGCCGCTGATCATACGTGGTAATGAATGGTTGCTCCGGGAGGCGGTGCTGGAACTGCTGGAGAACGCGTGCCGCTACAGTGTCAACTCGTCAATGGTCACCGCGGGCGTTTCCCAGTCGGGCGATCATGCCGTAATTACAGTTTCGAATCCAGGGCCTCCGATTCCGTCAGATGCCAGCCAGGATAGCGACAACGAGAGCCGTGGTATGGGGCTGCAGATCGTTCGCTGGATTACGGAACAGCATGGTGGCGAGCTGCGCTTTGAGTATGGGGCTGGCCTGAACGCGTCACAGTGTCGTCTTCCACTCCCGGAGTAAGCATATGCGGCAGACTCGAGCGGTCTCCATCAAAAAGATCCCGTGTTGCTGATCACTGTCGGACTGAGCCTGCTGGTCATGCAGAGTCCGCCCGATTCTCTCACGCTGTCCGCTGCGGTTCATCGGGCGCTTTCCCAGCGGGGACAGGTGATTGCTGCCTCCGGGGTGGTGAGCCGGGCCCGCGCGGAGCACCGCCTCGCCGGCCAGATCCCCAACCCGTCCGCCAGTTATACGTACACCGAAGATCCTCCTCGCCAGCATGCGACCGTTCAGCAGTCGTTCGACTGGCTGTTCCGCCGCGGTCTGGACCGGGGAGCGGCGCTGGCCAGCCAGGACGCCGCCCGGGCAGACTCCGCCGTCACCGTCGCTCTGGTCGCGGCCGAGACTCGCCAGGCTTTCTTCCGGGCCTTGGGATCTGCCCAGTCGCTTGCGCTGCTGGAGGAGGAGTCAACGATCGCCGATTCCCTGAGCGGCATCGCCCATGAGCGTCTCGCGACCGGTGACATCTCGGAGCTCGAGGCAGACCAGCTTGCACTCGAGGCAGCCCGCGCCCACCAGGCGTTGTCCCGCGGGCGCGAGGAACAGGATGCGGCGCTGGCCAACCTCCGGCGAACTCTGGTATGGCCCGCCGACCGCCCCTTGCCGGTTCTCGTTGGCCACCTCGACGCAGGTCTCGATCTCGGAGATGTGCGGGCGCTCCCGGTGGCCGAAACGCCCAGCGTTCGAGGCCGATTGGCCGACTCGGTTTCGGCGGCTCGACGCATTCGCGGCACTCGGGTGACCCGGATTCCCATACCTGCCTTCGAAGTTGGTCTCGACTGGGACGATCCCACGACGCCCAATCGTCAGCTGCTCGTGGTGGGTTTTTCGATTCCGCTCCCTCTCTGGAACCTGGGCGGAGGAGAGCTTGCCGTGGCCCAGGCGAATGCGCTCGAAGCGAGCGGCCGCCTGGCCGAAGCGCGATCCGAATATGTGGGGCGTGCCGAGGAAACCCGCGTGCGTATGCTGGAGTCAGCCCGCCGCGCAAAGGTCTCGCGCGATTCGCTGTTGCCGGCGGCTCGCCGGATTCGAGAACGAACCGCGCTCGCGTACCGGCTGGGAGAAACCAGCATCATCCCCCTGCTCGATGCGTTGCGCGTAGAGCGGGAGACCGCATTGTCCACCGTGGAAGACCTTCTCGCATTCCAGGATGCGCGGGCGACATGGAACAGTCTCAACGGGGTGATAGAATGACGGGGAATGGCGGCGGGACCGATGATGCGCGTGCAGGAATGCTCGTCTGCCTTGCCATGGCGACGACCATGATGAGCGCGTGCGGAAAATCCTCGGGTGGTGAAGACCCGCCGCCTGCTCGCGTCCCCGTGGAAACGGCGACAGTCAGCCAGAGCGACATCGAAGAAACGGTCCAGGTGGTTGGTCGCCTGACTCCTCCACCGGGCGGAAGTGTCGTCCTTACTGCGCCGGCCGATGCGGTCATCCGATCGGTGCTTGTCCAGGTTGGACAGTCTGTCGCGCGGGGTCAGCTGCTGATCGATCTCGATGCGCCCGATCTGCAGCGTGAAGCGCGCTCCCTGCGCGCCGAGGCGGCGCGGGCCGGTCAGGAGCTCAAGCGGCAGCAGGATCTTCTGTCCTCCGGAATCACCTCCCGGCGCCAGGTGGAGGAAGCCGCCACGACAGCGACGAGTGCGACGGCCGCGGCCGATGCGGCCGAGCAGCTCCTGGCAAGGGCACGGGTGACGGCGCCGATCGCCGGAGCAGTGCAGAGCCTTCGGCGAAATGCCGGCGAACGAGTCGCCGCGGGCGATTCACTGGTTGAGGTGGTGAATTCCCAGAGGCTCGATCTCGTCGCTGTTGCACCCGCGTCCGTGCTGACCAGGCTCCGTATGGGCCAGTCCGCGACGATTCATCCTGAAGGATCCGCGGATTCGGCCTCTGGCACCATTCGCGGGATATCACCGGCCATTGATACGACGACCAACTCCGGGACCGTCGTCATTCGCCTCGGCCGTTTCGACCCTTCCTTCAGGCCCGGTTCGGGTGCGACGGCTACGGTCACCCTCGGCATTCACCGCGGAGTCTTCCTCGTTCCAGACTCTGCCCTGATCGTCTCCGGGTCTGAAACGACCATCTTTCTCGTTCGCGCCGACTCGACCGTGAAAGCGGTGCCGGTCACCGTTGGTGTTCGCGCCAACGGCCTCGCGGAAGTCATCGGTGAGATTCATACCGGCGAGGTTGTGGTGACCACCGGTTCCTATGGGCTGGCCGACAGCATGCGCGTGGTGCCCAGGGTAAGGAGAGAGCCTTGAGTCTTGCCACGTTTGCCTTTCGCCATCGCGCAGCCCTCTACCTCGCCTCCATCCTGGTGACCCTGGCTGGTCTCTTTGCGCTGGCCAAACTTCCGGCCGGCGTCTACCCGGAAGCCACATTCCCCCGTATCGCCATTGTGGTTCGTGGCGGCACCTTCGAGCCGCGCGACATGGTGGTTGCCGTCACGCGCCCGATCGAAGAAGGCCTGAGCGGAGTCATCGACCTCCGGCGTATCCGGACCAGGACCGTTCGTGGCGCGGCTGAGCTGAGTCTCGATTTCCGTCCTGGCGCCGATATGCAGTACGCGCTTCAGCAGGTGCAGGGAAGACTGGGCACGCTACAGTCAGAACTGCCCGCCAATCTCGAAGTCGCAGCCGAACGGTTGACGCCATCGGTATTTCCGATGATGCAGTTCGAGCTCATCGGGGGCGATCCGATTGTGCTGCGAGACATCGCTCAGTACACCATTCGCCCCCGGCTGGCGAGGCTGCCCGATGTCGGCGAGGTCGAGGCGCAGGGGGGCAGGGTTCGTGAGATTTCGGTCGTGCTTGATCCCGCAGCGCTGGTGAGCCATCACATCGGGGTGAATGAGGTCGCGACGGCAATTCAGAACGCCAACGTCATCAGTGCCGCAGGACGGATTGATCGGGAGTATCGCCAGTTCAGCATCGTGGTGAGCGATCTCGCGACGACGCCCGAGGCCATCGGCGAGCTCGTGGTTCGGCGGGAAGGCAGTGCGTCGGTACGGGTCCGCGACCTGGGACAGGTGAGCGTCGGGTCTGCGGATCAGTTCGAGATCGCTACCGGGAATGGCGAGCCTGCCGCGCTGATCAACGTGTCGCGCCAGCCGAATGGCAGCATGCTCCGGGTGGAAGACGCGGTGAACGCCACCATTGATTCACTCCGTCCCCTGCTCCCCCCCGGAGTACGGCTCGAATCGGTATACAATCAGCCTGAGCTGGTCCGGGATTCTCTCGCCACAATTCGCGATGCGATGCTGCTGGGTGGCGCGCTCGCGGTCGTCGTGCTTTTCGTCTTTCTCGGCCGGCTCAAGATCACCCTCGTCGCGGCGCTCACTCTCCCCCTTGCGATCGTCGGCAGCTTCGCAGGTATGTATCTGTTTGGCGATTCTCTGAATCTCATGTCGATGGGAGGGCTGGCCGTTGCCATCGGCCTGGTGATTGACGACGCGGTGGTCGTCGTGGAAAATATCGAGCGGCATCTGACGATGCACCGCGATCAGGCGACGGATCGGTCGACTGTTGCGGCCGTAGAGGAAATCATCGCACCGGTTACCGGCTCTACACTCACGACGGTCGTCGTATTCACCCCGCTGGGCCTTCTCGAGGGAGTAGTAGGACAGTTCTTTCGTTCTTTCTCACTCGCTCTGGCGATGGCTGTCCTTCTCTCCCTGGTATACGCTATCGCCTTGATTCCAGCCCTGGCGCCGCTGGCGCTTAAGGGAAATGACGAGCATGCCCCACGCCGATTCCGCTGGTTTCCAATCTCGCTGGCGCCGGTTGAGCGATTCTACACCCGCACCGTGCGGCGCGCGCTCGCGAGACCGTGGCTCGCCCTCGTGGCAGCACTCGTAATGGGTATTGCCATCATGGGTGTCTGGCCCCTTGTCGGTACCGGATTTCTTCCCGAGATGGACGAGGGCGGATTTATCCTCGATTACTGGACACCGACCGGAACATCGCTGGCCGAAACCGATCGCCAGCTGCACCAGCTGGAAGCCATACTCAAGGACGATCCTGCCATCCAGGGGTTTACCCGCCGAACCGGCATCGAGCTCGGACTCTTTGCCACCGCGCCGAATACCGGCGACATGACGGTGCTGCTCAAGGCGCCGGGGGATCGGGATCCGATCTACCAGGTGATCGATCGGATCCGGGTGCGGGTGCAAACCGAGCTCCCGGCGACGCGCATCGAATTCGTGCAGGTTCTGCAGGATCTCCTGGGCGATCTGACGGGCGCGCCCAATCCAGTCGAGATCAAGCTCTTTCACCCCGACGTCCGCACCGCCGAGACCGCAGCGTCCGCCGTGGCGGATACCATTGAGAGTGTCCCTGGGCTGGAGGACCTGTTCAACGGAGTGCAGGGCGACCTGCCCGAAGTGAAGGCGCAGCTGGACCCCGTTCGAGTTGCCCGGCTCGGTCTCACGCCGGACGATGTCGTCACCCAGTCTCGGGCGGGCCTGTTTGGCGGCGATGCGGGTTCGGTGCGTGAGCCCGATCGCCTGGTCCCCATTCGCGTCAGGCTTCCGGATTCGGTCCGCTTTCGCGCCGACATCACCTCCACGCTTCCCGTCATCGGCCCGAATGGCTGGGCACCACTGGGCCAGCTTGGCAGGGTAACCGATACCACTGAAGTGAGCGAGCTGGTCCGCGAGAACCTTCGCTCCATGGTGGTCGTCACCGGAGCGATTGACAACCAGGTCTCTGATCTGGGCAGCGTGATGAAAGAAATCCGTACGCGAGTTGGGGGCGTGCCCTTACCGCCTGGGGTGACACTTGAATATGGCGGACTCGACGCGAGTCAGCGCGAGTCCTTCCGGCAGCTGCTCGTTGTGGCCGCGCTCGCGGTGGGTGCCGTTCTGCTGGTGATGGTTGGTCAGTTCGGGAGTTTTCGCGGACCGCTGATGATTCTGCTGGCCGCTTCATTGGGGCTCACCGGAGCCATCGTGGCTCTCGCGGTCACCGGAATTCCCTTTAATGTCTCGAGTTTCATGGGATTGATCCTGCTGATCGGTCTTATCGTCAAGAATGGAATCATTTTCCTGGATGCCGCCCATCATGCGCGCGCGCGAGGCCTCGCCCCCGAAGAGGCGCTGGTCGAAGCCGGCCAGATCCGGCTTCGGCCCATTCTCATGACCACCCTCTGCACGCTCGCTGGACTCTTTCCTCTCGCCCTCGGGCTGGGCGCGGGTGCCGAGTTACAGCGACCGCTCGCCGTTGCCGTGATCGGCGGCCTGACGCTATCGACGGTGGTTACGCTTGTCCTGTTGCCGGTCGGCCTCAAAGTAGTGCGGGCCGTGGACTAATTTCGGCGGTAAGCGGTAAGCGGTAAGCGGTAAGCGGTAAGCGGTAAGCGGTAAGCGGT
>JBDTQP010000057.1:0-14784 GCA_039932125.1 Gemmatimonadota bacterium | reverse complement strand
CATCCATGCATCCAACAGTTAGTCTATGTACCGCTTGCCCAGATCCCCATACGCATCAACCCTCCTGTCCCTCAAGAAGGGCCAGTGCGTCCGCGCCTTGTCTATAAGGCTCAGGTCGCACTCCACCACGAGCGTTTCCTCGCCCTGGCCGGCGCGGATCAGCACCGTGCCGTATGGGTCGGCGACGAAGCTGTTCCCCCAGAATTCGATACCGCCGGCCGGATCTCCCTCATGGCCCACGCGATTCACGGCGACGACAAAGACGCCATTGGCGATGGCGTGGCTGCGCTGCATGGTCTCCCAGGCGCTCACTTGCGCGGCCCCGTACTCGGAGCGCTCGGCCGGCAGCCAGCCGATGGCTGTCGGATAGAAGAGCACGTTGGCCCCGTGCAACGCCGTGAGCCGGGCGCCCTCCGGATACCACTGATCCCAGCATACCAGGGTCCCGATGTTCCCATGTCGTGTTGCCCAGCTCCGGAATCCAAGGTCTCCCGGCGTGAAGTAGAACTTCTCATAGAAGAGCGGGTCATCCGGAATGTGCATCTTCCGGTACTTACCCATCAGCGAGCCATCCGCGTCGATCATCGCCGCGGTGTTGTGATATAGTCCCTCGGCCCGTTTCTCGAACAGCGATGCGACAAGCACGACGCCAAGTTCCGCAGCAATCTTCGAAAGTGCCTCGGTGCTGGGCCCCGGTATCGGCTCCGCGAGGCTGAAGAAGTCGTGATTCTCGGACTGGCAGAAGTATTGAGTCCGGAAAAGTTCCTGGAGGCAGATGACCGTGGCCCCGCGACCGGCAGCGTCCCGGATCCCGGCCACGGCCTTGCGAAAGTTTTCCTCGGGATCGGTGGAGCATCGCATCTGCACCAGGCCGATTTTCATGATCTTGGATGTGCTCATGGGAGAATGATAATGCGGTTTAGCCAGTAATGAGCCACGAACGACTACGACTGATCATATCGTTGTTCGCCCTTCGCGGAAGCGAGGAATCCTCCGGCCCATGGCCGTTCACTGCGAATACGGAGGTTCGGGTGAATGCCGATATCCCTGCGCATAGACCCGGACGTCAGAGCTTGATCGCGCTTTGATTCCCCGGTATTCTCCTCCCTCTCCCAACCAGGTAATCCTCTGACCCGCTCGAGAACGGCCGCCTTTGCCTCCGCGCTTCTCATCGCCCTCGTGAGCCGGCGTCTCGATGGCCAGGTGCAGTCCGTTGACTGGCGATCTCGCGCCACTTTCTATGGCGACAACACCGAGTTTTTTACCCCGTTTCGCACTGGGGAAACAATACTTGGCGCGCAGTTTCAGACATTCCTGAATGTCGGAACCAGCGCGCGGACAACGCTGCGCGCCGGTGTCTTTGGCGATCTGCGTTACGGGTCGACCGAATTCCTGGATCCGGTCAAGCCGATTCTTGCCTTCCGGTATGAGACCCCGACGACGCTCGGCGTGTTCGGCACGCTGGAAACGCTGGACCGCCACGGGTACCTGGAACCGCTCGAGGTGACGACGCTCGAGTTTATCCGCCCGATCGAGTATGGAGCACAGCTCATTCAGCGGCGTAGCGCCTTCGATATGGATCTCTTCCTGGACTGGCAGGGGTTGAATACGCCCAGCAGCAGGGAAGTATTCAATTACGGTATCGTCATGAAGGCCCGCCCGACGAGCTTCGCCTCCCTGGAATTACAGTTTCATGGGTTGCACCACGGGGGGCAGCTGTTCAGTGCCGGGGTTCCGGTGACCAACAATACTGTCAGCGCCATCGGGGGCCGTCTCCATGGTGTGTTGCCGGCGATCGGGGCGAGCGAGATCGCCACGTTCTATCTTTCGAGCAGGGGCAATATCGATCCGAACCATCCGGGCGGGCGGCCCGACCGGGGTCACGGTGTGTACATGCGGGGAAAGATTACTCCCGCGCGCGGGCTCGAGCTGTTTACGATCTACTGGGCCGGACGTGATTTTCATACCGACGAGGGCGATCCCAATTACAACTCCGCAGGGGTCGACGACGCGTTCTATCGCTCCCGGCGGAGGTATGCCGAGCTTGGTGTGATACGGAAACATCGGATTGATGGTGTGGTCGAGATGGATGCGGAATTCCGGCTGCATCGTACCGATGAGGATCAGAGCCAGGCGTTGTTCGACAGCAAATGGGAATACTCGTATCGTCTGGTTTTCCAGGTTCCCATTATCGTAGCCATCAAGCGATGAGCTGGAACTCTACAGCCGCCAGGTCGTCACCACAGGACGGAATCATCGGCAGCAGCACCCCGGATGCGAAGGAGACCTCTATCGGCGCTCCCTGGGGTCAGCTCATGGTTCCTCGATGACGAAGCCCAGCCGCCAGCCTAGAGCTGCGAGCGCACGCCTGCGGTCGGGGTCGGCCGACCGGAGCACGAGGCCAAACCTGGTCTGCGCATTGAAAGGGACCGAGAGGCCGAACTGATCGAGCAGCTCGATAGCGCGGAATGCCCGCTGCATCTCCAGCTCTCCGCCTTCGACTGCCGCCACAATCGCGTGGCCGGCCCCGCTTCGAATTGCCTCGGCTCGATCAATGAGGCCCTGGTCCAGCCCGGCTCTCTCTTCGGTTCCAACGATCTCTTCGAATAGTCTACGAGTGCGTGCTTCGCGAAGCAGCTCCCGATGCCGATCCCACAGATCTCCTTCCTGCAGGCGCCAGCTCAGGGTGCGATCAAATGTTGGCCCGGCGATCGCCACGTCGATTTCGCTCCCCAGGAGGGCGACGCGAAAGCGGCGCTTGTGGCCGGTGCGCCGGTGATTGAGGGTCACGAGGTAGCTGCCGGCGTCATCGCGAGTGACTGATGCTTCAAAGGCCGCGGCCTGCGCCTTATTGGCCGGCACACCATGAGAGGACGTCAGGGCAAATCCGGCAGCCAGCCGTGTCTCGGTGGGAACCCGTGGCTTCACCCGGTTGAGATAAATGTCGCGTCCGTTGCCCTCAGAGGGATCGTTGCTCCGGGCTTCCTTAAGCAGGTCGACGAACTCCGCTTCGATCCTTGCGGCTTCTTTCCCCGTAAGCTCGATGGCCCGCGCCGCGTATTTCAGGTTCTGGATGGGCTCGATGCCGGCGATATCGTCAAAGAACCAGCCGCAGGACGTGTAAATAAGCAGCGAATGACGCTCAAGCTCAAGCAGCTCATGGACGCGCTGATCAGCGCTCCCGCTTGTGTTCCGCATCGACGGGTCATAGCGATCCCGCTGGGCCCAGATATCATCAAGCAGCGGTGTCGCTTCCCGTTCATAAATGCCATGGATTTCTCGTGCGAGCCAGTCCATCGCATTGCGCAGCACCGCCCGCCATTTCTGCTGGGTGGGCTTTTCCGGCGCAATCTTGCACCCGCACTCCGAACGCCATCGTTCAACACCGTGGGCGCAACTCCAGCTGGTGGGTGCGATCAGCTCGACATCATGCACGGCAGGATGGCGAGCCAGGAATGCGGCATAGTTCTCCATCACCACCCCTGGCCCAGCCGCGGTGGTCTCCTGGAAATCGTGGATGACCTTCGCCAGGGCCATTTCACCAAACTTGTGGTGGTGTCCGAAAGTCTCCCCATCTGTGGCAATAGAGACGATACCGCCGGCATTCCGCGTGGCATTGTCCCTGAGGCGTGCTTCCCAGAGAGCAGCGTCCCGTATGAGCTCGCCAAACGCCACTCCATGGGCGAGGTCCCCATCGTAGAAAAAGAGCGCGATCGTGCGACCACTGCTGGTCCGGTAACGACCGGGTAGCCCGGACGGCGGCAGTGGACGACCCTGGTGAGGAGCGAGGATGGTGAACTGAATCCCTTCTTCCGCGAGCACGTCGAGCGTCTCCTCATCAACGGCGGTCTCCGGAAGCCACATTCCATCCGGCTCCCGCCCGAACCGGCGGCGAAAATCCGCGATACCCCAGCGGACTTCTGTTGTCTTATCACGCCGGGTGCTGAGGGGCAGAATGACATGATGATAGGGATGCGCGATGGCGTTGCCGAACCCGAGGCGTTCCATGCTCTGACGATCGGCCTCGAGCAGAGCCCTGTAGGTATCGGGCGCCGCCGCTTCCATCCAGGTGAGCAGCGTAGGACCGAAATTGAAACTGATCGACGAGAGGGTGTTGAGAACCTCGAGAATACGTCCCTCCCGGCCAAGCACGCGCGCTGCGACGACGGCGCGATAGCACTCCTGTTCGATCCGCGTATTCCAGTCGTGGAATGGCGCGGCCGTAGGCTCGGTCTCCACCTCCTCAAGCCAGGGATTTTCCCTGGGAGGCTGGTAGAAGTGGCCGTGAATGACAATCGATGTTGCCTGCGGTTGCGTCATGAGGGTGAGTGACCGCGACGTTCGAGGACCGCCGCAAGTGAAGTCAGAATGCCGGGGAAGATCTGGTCACGCTGAGCGAGGTCGGAAGCGAGTTGGTTCGTGCTCTCCGAAACGGCTGGCTTGAGAAGGCCGCCGATCAATGCATCGGCCGCCGCGCAGTGCTCGATAAACCGTTGCTCGGCATACTCGGCCGCGGCACCCGTGGAAATGATGAATTGCCAGTCGGAACTCTGGGCGAGCAGGAGTTCTCGCGTCGCCTGTTTGAGGGCATGATGGTGGCCAGCTTCCGCGAGTGCCTCGGGGGCCATATTCCAGAAGGATTGCTCGAGTATACGGAGGCGCTTCCAGGTCCACGCAGTCTTCGGGTTGTTCCACATACTGAAATCGCCGCGGGCACCCCAACTCCCTTCCGATACCTGGATCTCCGTTGTTTCCGGTGATCGCATGACAGTGGCGGATGCCGTGGATGCTCTCACCTTCCCGGATCGAGAGAGCGCTTCGAAAACGGCGCGAAGGAAATACGGTCCTTCAAACCACCAGTGGCCGAAGAGCTCGGTATCAAACGGGGCAACGATTGCTTTGTCATCGGCGCCGCTGGTTCGGGCCGTATCCATCAGCAGGGAGACAAAATGCCGGGCGTGGTGTCCCGCGCGTCGGGCGCCTGCCTCGGGGCGATAGGGACGCTTCTCGCCGAGCCCGGTGCCGGGGGCGCTGACCTGCCACAACCGGAGTCCTCCCGGCCATCGGATCTTGTGGAATTCAAGGTAGTTGTGGTCTCCGGGATATCCCTCGTACCGGCTCCACACCTGCCGGGACGCCACCGGGTCCCGCACCAGCACCGCACAATTCCCCGCGCGATAGACCTGGTAGGGTGAACGGGACCCCTTTGCATTCTCCCGGCTTTGAGTATCAAGGCCGCAGCCCGACTCGGCGTCTGCGTACACGTCCACGGGTTGCCCTGCCTGGACCATGTGCGCGTCAGTGAAGAAATACTGGTAACCGGCTGATGACACGGCTCCTTCAAGGCCCGGACTATAGGCGCACTCAGGAACCCAGCAGCCGCGAGGGCTTCTGCCGAAAATGCGTTCGTGCTCGTCGCGTCCGGCCAGGAGTTGCAGGGTGACGCTCTCGGCGCGGCTCAGCAGGGGGAGAAAACCGTGGGTAGCGGCGGAGCTGGTAATCTCGATGCGACCGGCATCTTCCAGCGCGCGGAACGCGGCGGGCAGGTCTCCATCAATCTTCTCAAAGAGCGTTCGCAAGGAACCATAACGCCGCTGCCAGAATGCCACGATCGGGAGCAGGACCTGATCGCCCGGGGCGGTGAGCTCACTGGTTGCCGCGGCACAGGAAGCAATGCGCTGATCGAGATAGCTCCGGCATTCCTGCTGGAACTCAGGGTTCGCCAGCTGGCTCGCCAGCACCGGGGTAAACCCGATCGTCAGCGGAGCGGCAATGTGATCATGAGAAAGGGAGAGGAGCGTGTCGAGGAGAGGGAGGTAACTGTCTACCGCCGCTTCGCAGATCCAGTCGCTCCCATGCGGCCAGCGACCATGATGCAGAACGTATGGAATATGACTGTGGAGAACGAGTACAACATCCATGCGGGTCAGGGCTGAACCGGTGGGTCTGCGAGTACGCGCCGGTAGACATCGGTGTATTTCTCGCCGCTGCGGTCCCAGCTGAAATCCCGGGTCATGCCTTGCCGCATGAGGCGCTGCCAGACGTTCTCGTCATAGTAATAATCCATGACGGCACGGGACACCCGGAGCAGATCCTCGGAGGAGTATTCATCGAAGAGGAATCCGGTTACGCCATCCTCGACGGTATCGGCGAGGCCCCCAACGCGCCGGGCGAGAGGAATCGCGCCGTAGCGCTGGGCCCGCATCTGCGCGAGCCCGCATGGCTCGTACAGTGACGGCATGAGATAGACATCTGCGCCAGCCATGAGGCGATGCTCGATGCGCTCGGTAAACCCGACGTGCACGCTGATACGATCGGGCCAGCGGGCCGCGTAATGCTTGAGCATGGCCTCGTACCGCGCCTCGCCCTGGCCCAGGAAAATGAACTGCGCCTCCAGCATGAAGAGCGTGTACTCGCCGACGATCAGCTCGAGCCCCTTCTGCGAGGTGAGCCGAGCCGTCATCACAAAGAGCGGCATCTTCTGTCGCTGCGGCAACCCGAAGCTGCGTTGCAGCGCGGCCTTGCAGCGTTTCTTCCCGGCGAGCGCCTCTTTCGAGTAGCGCGCGGTAATGTACGGATCGGTTTCCGGGTTCCACTCCTCGAAATCGATCCCGTTGATGATCCCGGTGAACCGGTTCCGCAGGGAAATGAACACGTCGTGAAGTCCGAACCCGCCCTTCACCGTGCGGAGCTCGTGAGCGTGCGTCGGGCTTACCGTGACGGCGGCGTCGGAATAGACGAGTCCACCCTTGAGCAAATTCAGCTGGCCATACCACTCGAGATAGCGCCAGGTGAAGAGCTCCCAGGGAAGCCCGACCTCGGGCATCATCTCCGCCGGGTAATATCCCTGGAACCCGGCATTGTGAATCGAGAGGACGGTGCGGAACCCACGATGAAAGGTGCTGTTCGCAAAAATGGTTCGGAGATAGACCGGCGCCAGTGCGGTGTGCCAGTCATGCGCGTGCAGAATGGACGGCGCGCGGGCGATGCGCGGCAGCAGCTCCAGCGCGGCCATGCAGAAGAAGGCCCAGCGCTGCGGGTTGTCGGCGTAGTCCGAACCGCCTTCTCCGTACAGTCCGGCGCGATCGAAGTACTCGTGCTCGATGCAGTAGACCTTGGGCTTGCCGGCTTCGACGGGAAGCCGGTACAACCTGCCTTCCTCCGTGCGGGTGCCGACCTGGATCGTGAACGGCTGGCCGACCCGCTCGAGGCTGGGCGCAGCTTCGCGAACGGAGCGGTGCAGTGGAATGATGACGGCTGCGGGGATACCCTGCGCGGCCTGGTAGGAGGCCAGTCCGCTTACTGCCTCGGCCAGGCCGCCGGTCCGGGCGAGCGAATTGTATTCGGCGGCGAGATGCACAACGCCGATGGGAACTCCATCAACTTGGCCAAGAGGGGAAGGGAGTGCCATTTCGGGTCGAACGTCAGCCTCGGGGGTGAGAAAATAGAGCGAACCAGGAAGGCCGCGGTATCGCCTGCCGGGCTCTTCTCTCAGTATAGCCTCGGACCATCAATCCCGCACTGGAACGGCCGGCCGGGTGCATTCAGGTGGCTGGTGCCGCCGGCGCATCGTCCGGACCTGTGAAACCCCTCACCGCCGGCACGTAGTACTGCTCTACGTAGTCGCGCACCATGCGCCGTGCGGTGAAGCGGCTTCCCGCGATCCGGATCGCGTTCCGCATCACTTCGATCCATTGCACTGGAATGCCCCGATCATCACGATGGTAATACCGGGGAATCACTTTTTCTTCCAGCAGCGAATAGAACTGGTCGGCATCGAAGGCGTCTGTGTCCTGGTCGGCGCTTCCCTGGGGAATCGCCCAGCCATTGGTGCCATCGTACCCCTCGGCCCACCATCCATCAAGGGTACTGATCTGGGGCACGCCGTTAAGCGCCGCTTTCATGCCACTCGTGCCACTGGCTTCAAGGGGAACTCGCGGCAGGTTGAGCCAGACATCGACACCCTGTACCATCACATGGGCGACGTGCATCTCGTAATCTTCGATGAACGCGACGCGGCCTTCGAACTGCGGCTCGCGGGTGAACTTGTACACGCGCTGCAGCAATTCCTTCCCCGGCTGATCGGCAGGATGGGCTTTGCCGGCGAAGACGATCTGCACGGGGCGCCAGGGATTGACCAGCAGGCGGCGGAGGCGCTCGGGATCGCGGAAGATCAGGTCCGCCCGTTTGTAGGTCGCGAAACGGCGCGCGAACCCGATGGTAAGCGCATTGGGGTCGAGCAGGGTGCCCGCGCCGACAAGGTGAGCCGCTTCCTTCCACTCGGTGGTGAATCGCCGGCGCGCATCTTCCCGCATGGCATTCATCAACGTGTACTTCAGCCGCTGGTGCATGTACCAGAGCTCGGCGTCATCCAGCTTGAGCACCTGGTCCCAGAAGCCAGGCTCGACGGCGCGAGCGTCCCATCCGGCGCCAAGGTGCCGCTCCATCATCGCCAGGTGCGGTTTCGCCATCCACGTCCCCACGTGCACGCCGTTCGTAATGTGGCCGATGGGCACCTGCGCTGCCGGCCGGTCGGGCCATAGCACCTTCCAGAGCTCGCGGGATACCGCCCCGTGCACCTCGGAGACGCCGTTGATCCCCCGTGAAAGCCGCATCGCGAGTACGGTCATGTGAAACTCGCCGTGATTCTCCGCCGGGTGCTGCCCCAGCCTGAAGAACTGCTCGCGGGAGATTCCCATCTCTTCCCAGAAGGGTCCCACGCACTGCTCCACCTGGTCGGCGGTGAAGTGATCATGGCCTGCCGGCACCGGCGTGTGGGTCGTGAATACGCTCGCATCGCGAACTTTCGGGACCGCCTGCTCAAAGGGAACGCCCTGGCTGGCATACTCGCGGAGGCGTTCGACCAGCATGAACGAGGCGTGGCCTTCATTCGCGTGCCAGACTGAAGGACTGAACCCCGCTGCCCGCAAAGCACGGACGCCCGCGACGCCGAGTATCCATTCCTGCTTGAGGCGAAGGTCGACCCCAACGCCGTAGAGCTTGGTGGAAAGCTCCCGGTCCTGCGCGTCATTTTCCTGGAGATCGGTGTCCAGCAGATACAGCGGGACGCGTCCCACCATCATCTTCCATGCGCCGACATGCACCTGGCGGCCAAAACACCGGACGGTTGTGAGCCAGGGTTCGTTGCCCGGTCCGTAGACCGGAACCAGCGGCATCACGGACACGTCAAATCGCTCGTCCGTGTCTTCCTGCCAGCCGTCCGCTCCGAGGTGCTGGTCGAAGTATCCCTTGGTGTACATGAGTCCGACGCCGACGAGCGGCACGCCCAGATCCGAGGCCGCCTTGCAATGGTCTCCGGCGAGAATGCCGAGACCACCGGAATAGATCGGCACCGAGTTGTGGAGACCGAACTCTGCGCAGAAGTACGCGACCGTTCCGCGGTCGCTCTCCGGGTGCGCCGTATGAAACCATGTTTGTGCAGCGGAGGTCTCCTGCTCCATCCACGCCTGCAGTGCATCGTAGCGGCGAAGAAAGTCCGCGTCGACCGCGAGTGAGGCGAGCCGCTCAGGATCGACGCGGCGAAGGAGATCGATCGGGTTGTGCCGGGTCAGGTGCCAGAGCGGCTCGTCGATAACCCGGAAGAGCGCCCTGGCATCGAGATTCCAGCTCCAGGCAAGATTGGTGGCAATGGCCGCGAGGCCTTCGATGCGAGCAGGGAGAAACGGAATCTTGCCGCGGAGAGGATTCATGAGCTCCAATAAGCAGTGAGCGGGAAACGGTAAGCGGTTCGCGGGTCCGAACGGATGGGCACGCCTGTGTCGGCGCGTGCATCCTGCTCACCGCTTACCGCTGACTGCTTACGCAGTTGGTTTAATGGACCAGTTTTTTGTATTTGATCCGGTGCGGCTGATCGACAGCAGCGCCTTTGCGGCGTTTGTAGTCCGCGGCATAGTCCTGCCAGTTGCCCTCGTACCAGACGACTTCACTGTCACCCTCAAACGCGAGAATGTGGGTCGCGATGCGATCGAGAAACCAGCGGTCGTGGCTGATCACCACGGCGCAGCCGGAAAACCTCAGCAAGGCATCTTCCAATGCCCGAAGCGTATCGACGTCGAGGTCGTTGGTCGGTTCATCGAGCAGGAGCAGGTTGCCGCCGCTCTTGAGAAGCTTGGCCAGGTGCAGCCGGTTGCGCTCGCCGCCGGAAAGGTCCCGCACGCGCTTCTGCTGGTCCGCGCCCCGGAAATTGAACCCGGCCGAGTAAGCCCGGGCGTTCACCGGGCGCTTGCCGAACATGAGGATGTCCTGGCCCCCGCTGATTTCCTCGAAAACCGTCTTGCTGCCGTCGAGCGTGTCCCGGCTCTGATCGACGTACGCCACCTGTACCGTCGAGCCGACCTTGAGCGTGCCGGTGTCCGGCGTCTCCTGCCCGACGATCATCCGGAAAAGCGTGGTCTTGCCGCTGCCGTTCGCCCCCACGATGCCCACGATGCCGCCTCTCGGCAGCGCAAAGGTGAGATCATCAAAGAGGATCTTATCGCCGAAGGCCTTTGCGAGATGGTCTGAAATCACGACTTCATCACCCAGCCGGGGCGGCACCGGGATCAGGATTTCCGCGTTGGTTTCGTTCTGCTTCTCGGCCTCTTCGCGGAGTTCTTCGTACGCCCTGATGCGCGCCTTGCTCTTGGCCTGACGCGCGCGGGGCGACATCCGGATCCACTCGAGCTCATGCTCCAGGGTCTTCTGGCGGGAGCTCGCCTGCTTCTCCTCAACGGCGAGGCGCTTCTGCTTCTGCTCGAGCCAGGAGGAATAGTTCCCCTCCCAGGGAATGCCCGCGCCCTTGTCAAGCTCGAGAATCCACTTGGCGACGTTATCGAGAAAGTAGCGGTCGTGGGTGACCGCGAGTACAGTGCCCTTGAACTCCGCGAGATACCGCTCGAGCCAGAGCACACTTTCAGCGTCGAGGTGGTTGGTGGGCTCATCCAGCAGCAGCATGTCCGGCTCGGAGAGCAGCAGCCGGCAGAGGGCCACCCGCCGGCGCTCACCGCCGGAAATCTTGGTGACGTCCGAATCTCCCGGTGGCAGACGCAGCGCATCCATCGCCAGATCGATCCGGTGATCGAGTTCCCAGAGATTCAGGTTGTCGATTCGCTCCTGAAGGTTGCCCTGTTTTTCGAGAAGGCGAGTCATTTCATCGTCGCTCATCGGCTCGGCGAATTTCATGGAGATGGCGTTGAAGTCATCGAGCAACGCCTGGTGCTCCCTGACTCCCTCGAGAACATTTCCGCGAACGTCCTTGTCCGGATCGAGCTGTGGCTCCTGGGGCAGATAGCCGATCCGGATGCCGGGACGCGGCCGGGCTTCGCCGATAAAGTCCTTGTCCACGCCAGCCATGATGCGGAGGAGGGTCGACTTTCCAGCGCCGTTGGAGCCAAGAATCCCGATCTTGGCTCCGTCGTAGAACGAGAGATAGATCCCCTTGAGGATCTCTTTACTGGGGGGCACGACCTTTCTGAGGTCGCGCATCGTGAAAATATATTCTCCGGCCATGGGGGCCGAAGATAATCTTACGCGACGGTCCGGAGAAGCGGACGAGGTGATGAAAGAACCGCGTTTTACTAATGAGGGAACAACCGAGCCATAGGCATGTCAAAAGGGTACGCCAGCGGGCGTACCCTTGAGTTGACACGGACCGCGTGCCATCGCGGCGTTCTGCGTTTACTTCAGGTGCTTGTTCACCAGCTTGGTCATGTCGAACATCGACACGCGGGTCTTGCCGCCGAATACCGCTTTGAGATTTTCATCGGCGTTGATCATGCGGCGCTCGCGCTGATCCTGCAGACCCTTCCGCTTGATGTAGGCCCAAAGCTTCTTGGTAACCTCAGTCCGCGGAATCGGGGTGGAGCCAACGACGGGGGCGAGCTGAGCCGACGGTTGCATCGGCTTCATGAACGCTGCGTTGGGTACTCGTTTGGTCTTGGTGGCCTTTTTCGCAGCTTTCTTCCGGGCAGGCTTCTTGGCAGACTTTTTCGCAGACTTCTTTGCGGCTTTCTTTTTCGCGGCCATCGTTCTCTCCCTTGGTGAAGTGGCTGTAGAGCTTCTTTCCCTCTGGGACAAACGGTGCTTCGCGAGACCAAGGTACAACATTGCCGTCGCTGCGCCAAGAGGGAAAATGCTGTTTTTCGCTCTGGAGCGCCCTGCAAGCGGGACTGTTCCGATAGATTTTTCATAGGGAAATCACTGTGACACGCTGATCCTCCGGGTCGGGAACGGACTGTTTTCAGAGGAAGAATGATCCGAAACTCGAGTGAAGCGTGGCATTGTTTCGAGCGAGAATGCCGGGCGCCGAACGTACTTTCCCATGTCGCCCACCTAATTGCGGAGCGCCGCTGTATCTTTCTCCCCGTAATCCTGTCTACGTCATCATGAGAGATGCCATGCGAAATCCCGTTCATCTGCTCACCGGTTCCCTGGCGGTGGCCGCCCTTGTCTGTATGGCGCCGCTTACGCATTACCCCACGCCTTCCCCCACCGCATGCGATGGCGGCAACGCCGGTCTGACACTTCCCTCGGGATTTTGTGCTGTCCTGGTGGGGGAGAGCCTTGGCCCCGTGCGCCATATTGTCGTCGCTCCCAATGGAGACATATTCGCGGCGCTGCAGGGGAGAAACGGCGGAATCCTGGCACTTCGAGACACCAACAATGATGGCCGTGCAGATGTGAAGAAGCATTTCGGTCCGGGTTCAGGGAGCGGTATCGCCCTCGCCGGAGGCTATCTGTATTTCGCCATGGATGACCGCATCGTCCGCTATCCCTGGGCGGCTGGACAGCTCACGCCGGCCGGTGAGCCCGAGGTCATCGTGCAGGGCCTTCCCACCGGTGGACACGGCGCCAAGGGAATAGCGGTGAAGGGTGGGATGCTCTACACGAGCATTGGGTCACGAACCAACAGTTGCCAGCAGAGCGACCGCGCCAATCACTCGCCTGGAATCGATCCCTGCACCGAGCTGGCGACGCGCGCAGGGATCTGGCGATTCGCCAGCGACCGAGCCGGACAATCCGCCGCTGATGGTCATCGCGTGGCTACCGGTCTCAGAAATCCAATGGCCGTGGCACTCGATTCTGCCGGAACGCTCTTCGCCGGTATGCACGGCCGGGACCAGCTGGGAGAGAACTGGGGTTTCACCGAGCAGGACAACGCGGAGCAACCGGCGGAGGAACTGGTCCGCGTCCAGGACGGCGATGATTTCGGCTGGCCCTACTGTTATTACGACCCCGCGGCGAAGCGGCTGGTCCTTGCCCCCGACTACGGCGGGGATGGAAAGGAAGTCGGCCGATGCAGCGCGAAGAAGGCTCCCGAGGCGGCATTTCCGGGACACTGGGCGCCGATGGCGGTCGCTTTCTACAATGGCTCACAGTTTCCGGCCTCCTACCTCGGCGGCGCCTTTGTCGCGTTTCACGGCTCCTGGAACCGGGCGCCGCTCCCCCAGGCGGGTTATCGCGTGGTGTTCGTTCCGTTCAGCGGCGGACGGGCATCCGGTTCCTCCACCGATTTCGTCACACCCAGCGGCGAGCCCACCTCTATTCGCCCTTCAGGCCTGGCGGTTGGCCCTGATGGATCGCTGTACCTTTCCGCCGATACAAATGGAAAGATCTGGCGGATTTCCCGGCAGTAGGACAAACTCATAGTCACGGTTTTCTACATGGAGGCAGGATGAACGCAGCTAGAAAGAGCGCAGTTGTCCTTTCGCTTGCGGTGGCGTGCGCCGCTCAAGCCGCGGCGCAGGACAGCATTCCGCTCGCCGTCGGGTCCATTGCACCTGACTTCGCCCTGGTTGGAGCGACCAGCGACGGGGTGCTCGGTGATTCGGTTCGCCTGAGTGACTTCCGCGACCAGACCGTCGTCATCGCGTTTTTCTATCGAGCTCGGTCGAGTGGCTGAACCGTTCAAATGGACGCGTACCGTGATCAGTACGCGACGGTGTTCAACGGCGGAAAAGGCGTCGTGCTGCTGGCAGTGAGCGTGGATTCTGCCGGAGAATTGGCCTCGTGGGCCAGCGACGCGAAGTACCCGTTCCGCTTTCTCAGCGACCCCGAGGGTCGTGTAGGCCGGATGTATGGTGCGTGGAATTCCAAATACAAACTCGACGATCGCTCCTTGTTCGTTATAGGACCCGACGGAAAAATTGTCGCACGGCAGGCGCCATTCCGGGAAATCGACCCTGCCGCGTATCGCGAGCTTGACGCGGCCGTCGATTCGAGTGCGGCAAGGCGAGCCCGGCTCTGAGTTTCTGGCAATGCCAGTGTTGCGCGATGAGACTGACCCTTTCGGAGCTCTCCCATGCAGCAGGTGAAGGGCAGTGTCCTCAAGTCCCGGCTGGTTTTCATCGAAGAGCATTTCGGAGAAGCCGGTGTCAAACAGGTGCTCGAGAGCCTCTCCCCCGAGGATCAGCAGGTGTTTCGAATGATTCTCACGGTGAAGTGGTATCCGTTTGAGCTGGGGAAACGAATGGACAACGCGATCGTCCAGGTGCTGGGCGGCGGCCGGCCGGAATTTTTCGAACGACTGGGAGAAGCATCGGCTGAAAAAAATCTTTCGACGCTTCACCACGGCTTCATGACGGAGGGTCGGCCGCACGCATTCCTCGCCAAGGCGCCGGCGATCTATGCGCTGTACTATGAAACCGGCCGTCGCGAGTATCAGCAGACCGGAGAAAAATCTGGTGTCCTGACCACCCACGATGCTGAGACCTTCAGCACCGCGGACTGCCTTACCGTCGTCGGATGGTATCGCCGCGCGCTGCAGATGTGCGGGGCCCAGGGGGT
>JBDTQP010000056.1:0-14787 GCA_039932125.1 Gemmatimonadota bacterium | reverse complement strand
GCGATCGGGGATGAAGCCAAGCCTGGCTTTTGCCTGCAGCGGCCGGGCCTGGATATCGTCTCCACCAATCTCCACCGTGCCGCCGCTCGGCTTGAGAATGCCGGCGATCATCCTGAGAGTTGTCGTCTTTCCGGCGCCGTTCGGCCCAAGGAAGCCGAAAAGTTCACCTTCAGGCACCGTCAGGTTAATCCCGTCGACCGCCGTGAATTTGCCGTATTTCTTCGTGAGCCCTATCAGCCGGATCATGGGCGACGATCCAGCGAGAGCAGTTGTGCATCGATCCCCGCGATCATCGGCAACAGGTCCATCGGGCGCGCGAGCGTGCCAATGCCTATTCGCACGCGCCCGGCGCCCGCGGGAAACTCATTCCAGGTCGGATCGACCGGAATCCAGCGTCCGAGGTAGACCTCTGCCCACGAGTGGAAGTAGAACCGGTCGCCCGCCAGCAGAAAGCCGCTTACCGTCCGGGCCGGAATGCCGGCCGACCGAGCCATCGCCACAAAGAGCAGCGTGTGCCCATCGACATCGGAGGTTTTTCTTCGAAGCACGGTCGTGGCCGCGGGGGTTACTGGTTCAGCCGTCCGCGAGATGTTGCTGCTCACCCAGTGGACGAGACGTTCACTGACCAGCACCGGATCGACTACGTCGCCCGCGATGCTCCGGGTCAGCGCGGCGAGTGCCGGATCACCGACCCCCAGCAGGGGACCGGCGGCACGCCACGCCGGCAGGAGTGTGTCGCTGGCCGGGATCTCATATCCCGCGCCCGTTGTGTCCCAGCGTCCCTCGCGGGTGCTGATGACATCTCCACTCATGAACTGAGAATCAGTCGAGTCCGCCCCACCGGGTATATGCCAGGTCGTTCCCTGAGCTGAGAGCCATGCTCGCATCGTGCGGACTCCCGGGACGGCTGACACGTTGCTGCTGATCGTGGTACGCGGAATGATTGATGTCGGGCGGGCGTCCGTCACTTTTCTGTTTCTATAATTGATCGTGACAATTTCAAAGGCAGAGCGATCCAGCGTGAGCCCGCCGGGTGTGATCGTCCGGAGGGGAAGCCCGTGACTGTCTACCCACAGAGTTGTGATCTGGGCGCCTGATCTCCGTTCCACAACCCACGCTCGAAGCGTATCGAAATGAACTGGCACCCAGGTGCCAAGCAGGGAGTCGTGCTCGGCACTGTCGGGCACCATGAACGTTGAATCATCCAGGACAGTTACGGCAGTGAGCTGACTGGTGAGCGTCACCGGATCGAAGGTCGGCACTTCGATGTGGGTACCGACCCGGAGTTTCTGATCCAGGGCGAGCTTAATGGTCGCGGCGATTGGAGGAATCAATTGTGATCGGGCGACGCGCACCCGGCGACTCGGCTCGCCGGTTCCTGGTGTGACCACCGCGATGGTATCTCCTTCGATTGTGCCATGCTGAATTACCGGGGCGCCGGCTCCAGGCGTCGTAATCCTGAACTCACGCAGGCGAAGATCGGATGCCAGCGTGTACTGGCTGGTGAACTGGCTTCGTGTACCGGTCTTCTGGACCGGTACATCAAGACCCAGCCGTTCAGTGAGCTGCACGCCGTCGCTCAATGTGTCGACTGAAATGGAAGCGACCCCAACCTGGGTGCCGGCGGCAGAAATGGTATAGAAGTAGGAATCGGGAGGAAGGATTGGAGCCGCGCCCGTCGTGAAAGTAGCATCGCCCCGTTGGTAGACTCTCCAGGAGAGCCATCCCAGCGTCCCCGTCCAGGACAGAAGAATCGCCGTGGCCAGCGTGCGTCGGTTCAGAGCCCGTGCCGAGTCACGACTGCCTGGACCGTGTCGCGCTCCCTTTCGTCCTCGAGAACTATCTGGACCTCCGAAGGAAACTGGGCTCTGGCGCGATGCTCCTGCAGCGTCTCACTCAGCAGCGAGGTGGCTTCTTCCACGCTCAGCTGACCCGCGCCGGTTCCGACCAGGGGAGTCGCTATCGCTCCGAGTTCCCAATCGCTGGCCCGTTGCCAGGCGGAGAGGAGGGCGCGCCGGACCGCGTCCCTGCTGGTACTGCTCTCCCGGCTCTGAATGACGGCGTGCACCACAAACTTCGCGGCCAGATCGCCGGCACCGGTGACGACTGCAGCACCGATATCGAGGGGGATCTGGACTTTTCGCTGTTCAGCGAACCGCTCTCCGGCCTGGGCATCGAGCCGGGACATCGCCGGGGTGACGGGGTCCAGTCGCTCGTTGGCCGGGCGCAACACTGCGTCGACGGGAAGAAACGCCAGGTCATCGACCACCACCCGAATCACTGCGTGCCGATCTCGCGGGCCCGGCGGTACATGTCGATGGCTTCTGTGGGCCGGTGCATGCGATCGAACACGCGGCCGAGCAGATGGAATGCCTTGGCAAAGGTGGGATCCTGGCGCACCGCCTCTTCCAGCGCCTGTTGGGCGCGTGACAGGTCACCGGTCTGGTTGAGCGCATCCCCGAGGTAATACCACGCGGCCGAGTTTTCCGCGTCCGATTCTACGGCGCGGCGGAACTCGTCCGCGGCATCTTCGGGCAGACCCTTTTTCCAGAGGACGAGGCCCAGGTTGTAGTGGGCGCCTGAATGGCCCGGGGCGAGGCGAAGAGCCCGTCGAAGGTCAGCCTCGGCTTCCGCGTACCGCTTGAGGGTGCCCTGGATGGCTCCGCGGTTTACCAGCAGATCGAGCTGATCAGGGTGATGACGGAGGGCGGCGTTCAGCTCGTCAATCGCCATTTCCGGCTCGCCGGTCGATTCGAACAGCAGGGCCAGGTTGTTGCGACCGGCGAGGTTGCCTGGCTCCAGTGTGAGGAGCTGGCGGTAAATCTGAATCGCTTCAGTCCGGCGCGAGCGATCCATTGCCTCCCGGGCCCGGCGCAGCAGCTGCTCGGGGACCGTGCCCTCATTGACGGGATCTGCCTCGACATGCCCGTCGCCGGTTCCCCCTTCGGCGAAAGGCCGAAGTGAAAAATGACTATCTACACCGCGGGCGGCGGGATCACCCTCGAGACCTGCGGTCGCGAAAAGCTCATCCAGGGCCTGCTCGCGGCCGCTGCTCCGGCTGTGACGGGCACGACGCATGAGAAGAAACTCCGTATCTGGCACGGCGACCGCTGTGATCGCCTGGGGCTGTCTGTGGACGGGAACACAGTGCAAGGGCTTGAGAACCCTGAGCGATGGAAGTTAGCGATTAATCGGCAAGGAACAACCGGCCAGCTCAGGGAGAGCCATGCCGCCTGACTCCTTTCTGGCGGCATTTGCATTTCCCGCCCACCATCAGCGCACTGTTACGGCTTGAACCCGAACCGGTCACCCGGCTATTTTGCCGGGCTTATGCCGGAAGAATTCCTCGTTGTACGCGGTGCTCGCGAGCACAATCTCAAGAACGTCTCTGTTTCGCTCCCTCGAAACCGCTTAACCGTGATTACCGGCCTCTCCGGGTCGGGGAAGTCGTCGCTGGCCTTCGATACGATCTATGCCGAAGGCCAGCGCCGCTATGTCGAGTCCCTCTCGGCGTATGCGAGACAGTTCCTCGGCCTCATGGAAAAGCCTGATGTGGACGCCATAGAGGGGCTTTCTCCAGCCATTTCGATCGAGCAGAAAGCCGGCGCGCAGAATCCCCGATCGACTGTTGGGACGATTACCGAGATCTACGACTACCTCCGGCTGCTCTGGGCACGGGTCGGGATCCCCCATTGCCCCAACGACGGTACGCCGGTCGAGCGGCAGAGCGCTTCGCAGATCAGCGATCTCGTCGCCGGATGGCCGGAGGGGACCCGCATCGAAGTGCTGGCGCCCCTGGTTCGCGGACGCAAAGGCGAGTTCAAGGACCTCTTCGAAGACGCTCGACGCCACGGGTTCATCAGGGCACGCGTGGACGGCGAGACATATGACCTGACGCAGGTGCCGACGCTCAATCGCCGGCAGAATCATGATATTTCGCTGGTGGTAGACCGGCTGGTCGTGGCAGCCGCTGACCGGTCCCGGCTCCATGATTCCATCGAAACCGCTCTCAAGGCCGCCGATGGCGTGGTCGAGGTCGTCCGCTACCCGCACTCGGCCGGCCGTCCGGGCGAGAAACCGGCAGAAGTCGAGCGACATTTCTTCTCTGAGCGATTCGCCTGCCCGGTCTGCGGACTGTCCCTGCCTGAGCTCGAGCCGCGTCAGTTTTCCTTCAATTCTCCCTTTGGCACCTGTCCCGATTGCCATGGTCTCGGCACCCGCCGCGAAGTCGCGCCCGAGCTGATCCTGGGCGACGCGAGCATATCAATTCTCGAAGGCGTGATCCTTCCCTGGGGGGAGCCGAGCGGGTATTTGAGGAAGGTGGTCCTGCCCACCCTCGGCAAGGCATTCAAGTTCGACCTGAACGCCCCGTGGGGTGATCTCAGCGAAGACGCGAGAAACGCCATTCTTCATGGCGTTAAAGGCCGGACGCTCAAGTTCCACACGGAAGGGTCGCGGTCGAAGAGCGAATACGAAAGCGAATGGGAGGGTGTCATTCGCAACGTGGAGCGGCGCTATCGGGAATCCTCCAGCGATTCGATCCGCTCGAGCCTGGAAGAGTTCATGGTGGAGCAGCCCTGCGCCTCCTGTGGCGGGCGACGCCTGAAGCCCGAGAGTCTCGCAGTTCTGGTTGGCGGCCGCAGCATCGGTGACGTGGTCGAGCTGCCGGTAACCAAGGCCCTGGAATTCTTTCGTTCGCTTCCGATCGGGCGGAACGGCACACGTGGGCTGGAGGCCGATGTCGCCGGGCCAATACTCAAGGAAGTGTGCGACCGGCTTCGTTTCCTGGGTGACGTTGGTCTCGAGTATCTGACGCTGGGTCGCGGCGCGGCTTCGCTTTCGGGTGGCGAGGGCCAGCGTATCCGTCTCGCCACGCAGATCGGGTCGCGGCTGGTGGGTGTTCTCTACATTCTTGACGAGCCCAGCATCGGTCTCCATCAGCGGGACAATGACCGGCTTCTTCGAACGCTGCGAGACCTTCGCGACCTTGGCAACACCGTCATTGTCGTCGAGCACGACGAAGACACCATTCGTGCCGCCGACCACGTCGTGGATCTCGGCCCTGGAGCAGGGCGATTCGGCGGAGAGGTTGTCGCGGAAGGAACCATCGATGACATCCTGGCCCATCCGACCTCGCTGACGGCCCGGTATCTCCGCGACGATCTCCGGATCCCGATTCCCGGTGGCCGCCGTCTCGCAGGACCTGGCAAGCGCTTGCGAATCATCGGTGCCCGGGAGAACAATCTCCGCGATCTCACCGTGGATATTCCGCTCGGGCTCTTCGTGACGGTGACCGGTGTCTCGGGATCGGGGAAGTCCAGCCTGGTGACCGACATTCTCTATCGGGCTCTCGCCCGCCACTTCTATCGGGCCAAAGTGGTGCCGGGTGCGCACAAACGGATCGAGGGACTGGATCAGATTGACAAGGTGATCGATATCGACCAGAGCCCCATCGGCCGAACTCCGCGATCAAACCCCGCGACCTACTCCGGCCTGTTCACTCCAATTCGAGAGCTGTTCACCCAGCTTCCCGAGGCCAAGATCAGGGGCTATGGACCGGGACGATTCTCGTTCAACGTAAAGGGGGGACGCTGCGAGTCCTGCCAGGGCGATGGTCTCGTCAAGATCGAGATGCACTTCCTGCCTGACGTCTACGTTCCGTGCGAGGTCTGCAAAGGCCGCCGGTACAATCGTGAGACACTGGAGGTGCGCTATAAGGGAAAGAGCATTGCCGACGTGCTCGACCTCACGGTGGAAGATGCGCTCGATTTCTTCAACAATCAGCGGCGCATCGCCGAAAAACTCGAGCTGCTGAACGATGTCGGGCTGGGATATATCCATCTCGGGCAGGCGGCGACCACGCTCTCTGGCGGCGAGGCTCAGCGGGTAAAGCTGGCGACCGAGCTGGCCAAACGGGACACCGGTCGCACGTTGTACATCCTCGATGAGCCGACAACCGGTCTTCATTTCGAAGATGTGCGGCTGCTGCTGGAGGTGCTGCATCGCCTGGTAGACAAAGGGAACAGTGTAGTCGTCATCGAGCACAATCTCGATGTTATCAAGACCGCGGACTGGATTATCGACCTGGGTCCCGAAGGCGGCGAAGGTGGCGGCCTGGTCGTGGCACAGGGAACGCCGGAGGACGTTGTTGAGATAGAAGGGAGTCACACTGCGCATTTCCTGCGTAAGGCTCTTGCACCCAGGGGTCTGGTGAAAGCCTCAGTCTAGTTTCTGTGTTCAACGGCGGGTCCAGCAGGGCTGGCTTTTTTCAACACGGAGGCACGGAGATCACGGAGAAGGATTTTTGTAGGTCCATTTACCACTCTCCGTATTCCATCGTTTAAGAGCCTGACATTGAAATTCATCAAGAGCCCCAGGGAAAGTCCCGTCATTCTCAGTTGCGAGAGCACCTGTGACTTGTGAATGGGCGCCAGCGTTTCAACTGATTTCAACTCAACAATAAGTCGAGTATCCACAACGAGATCGATCCTGTAGCGTGACCGGAGAATTCTTCCTTGTATGTTACGGGTACCATTACCTGTCGTTCGAAAGGAATCTTACGTCGGCATAACTCGTCGCACAGACAGTCCTCATAAATCATTTTCAACAAACCGGGCCCTATTTCCCTGTGAACCTCTATCGCGGCACCGATAACGCTTCCGGCAAGCTCCTCAAAATATGAACGCGAAGGCAGTTTCACAAAAGACATTCTGTTCGAGAGTCAGAACAATTTCACTATCAATTGTTCAGGTAGGTAACCACAAAAGCGCAATCCGTACCATTCTATCTCCGTGTTGCTCAGTGCCCTCAGTGTCTCCGTGTTGAAAAGGACTGCATGCTGGACGCCGGCTTACGTCGCAATCTGTACGTGTATCTCATCCCATGGATTTAACCAGCCAGCTCGCGCGCGAAGCCTTCAAAGACCTCAATGAACGCATCCACATCCTCGTCGGTATGCTGCACCGAAAGGGTCCACTGTTCCTCGTCCCCCGGTGTCATGAAGATTCCCCGGTTCAGCATCCACGGATACGACGCTCCAAAGATTTCCGGGAGCGTGCCCAGAAAGTCTCGATAGTTCCGCATCGGTTGCTTGCGATAGGAGACACATCCCTTGGCGCCGAGGTCCACCGTATGGGCCGGAAGACCGTAGGATTCAATCGCGCGCTGGCAACCACTCGCCAGTCGGGCTCCGAGCCGGGCCAGGTGCACGTACGCAGCCGGTGTAAGGATTTCTTTCAGCGTGACCAGCCCGACATGGGCCACGAGCGGATTGCCGTTGTACGTGCCCATCTGGGAGACGCCCTGCTCGATCAGCCGCATCAGGTCGGCCCGACCCCCGAATGCGGCGCCGGGCAGACCGCCGGCGACGGCCTTGGCAAGACAGGCAAGGTCCGGCTGAACACCAAATCGCTCAGTGGCGCCTCCGGCCGCGATCGTCACGCCGGTCTTTACTTCGTCGTAAATCATCACCACGCCGTACCTGGTGCAAAGCTCGCGCACCCGCGCCAGGTACCCAGCCTGCGGCAGGACAACGCCGATGTTCATCATCGCGGGTTCCATGATGATGCAGGCGATTTCCTTTGCCTTTTCCGCGAAGAGTGATTCCAGTCGCTCCACGTCATTGAAGGGGACGACCTCGATGTATCGATGAGCGTCCTTCACCAGCCCTCGGGAGACGGGAGCTTTGGCCGGGCGGTCCCGGCCCCCCATGACATCAGCGTTGGGTACGACGGAGAACATGACCGCATCATGGTGACCGTGATAGGAGCCTTCGATCTTGCAGACCACATCGCGGCCTGTGGCTGCGCGCGCAACCCGAATGGCGTCCATCGTGGCTTCCGTGCCCGAGTTCGCAAACCGGATCATCTCGAACCCGAATCGGCGACAAAGCTCCTCGCCGTAGGCGACGCCTTCCTCGGTGGTCACCGCGAAGTGGGTGCCCCGGCTGGCCGCCTCATGCACTGCTTCGACAATGCGAGGATGCGCGTGTCCCACCACCATGGCGCCGAATCCGCCGTGGAAATCCCGGTAGACGGTCCCATCCTGGTCCCACACCTGGTTGGCGACACCTCGGGCCAGGTAAATCGGATACGGCTCCATCTTCTGGAAAGAGGATACCACCCCGAACGGGAGCGTCCGTCGTGCGCGCTCGAAGAGTTTTGCCGATCCAGTCGTCGCCGCGAGGAGGCGCTTCATTTCGCGCTCGCGGATCTGGTTCGCCCGGCTCACTAGGGCCTGGGTGGCGGCGGGATCAGCGGCGTCGAGGACGGGGCGGGCGGTCATCTGGAGACTCCGGTGCAGGCTGAGCGGGTGGTGAAATGGGAAGGGAGGGGAAGTCCCCTGAGCAAGCTAACCCCGGGTGAGCGGGGCCCGATAGTAAGACCTGGCCATCCCTCACCGGTGTGAGATTTCAGCTGGGTAGTTGTCAACTTGGCCCGGACGCTGCAGATTGCCCTCTCCCTTCCCGGCCTGCTCACACTGATGAACAAACACTCCAGCCCTTCATTCTCCGGCCCCGTGATCGGGGTGAATCACGTCTATAAGCGGTTCGGAGAGTACGTGGCGGTGGACGATGCGAACTTCGAAATTGCCTCTGGCGAATTTTTCTCGCTTCTGGGCCCCTCCGGCTGCGGCAAGACGACGACGCTTCGCATGATCGCCGGGTTCGAGCAACCCACTGAAGGTCAGATCCTTCTCGAGGGGAAGGACGTCTCCCGGGTTCCTCCCTATCGGCGCAACGTCAATACGGTATTTCAGCACTACGCGCTGTTTCCTCACATGTCGGTGGAGGACAACATCGCCTTTGGACCGAGGTCCCAGAAGCTGGACGGTGCAGAAACGGCGCGGCGGGTAAAAGAGCTGCTCGAGGTGGTTCGCCTGGCGCACCTCGCCCACCGAAAGCCCGGTCAGCTCTCAGGCGGGCAGCAGCAACGAGTCGCGCTGGCACGGGCGCTGGTGAACTATCCCAGCGCTCTTCTTCTTGACGAGCCGCTCGGCGCGCTGGATCTCAAGCTGCGCCAGGCCATGCAGATCGAGCTCAAGCGGATTCAGCGCGAGGTCGGGATCACCTTCATTTATGTGACCCACGATCAGGAAGAGGCACTCACCATGTCGGATCGCATCGTGGTGATGAGTGAAGGAAAGGTCGAGCAGATCGGCACCCCGGAGGAGATCTATCATGCCCCCGCGACCGTGTTTGTTGCCAATTTCATTGGCGTTGCCAACCTGATTCCCGCGAAAGTGGGAAGGTCAGACAACGGAGGTTCGACAGCCGTGGTCAGCGGGTCGCCCGTCCCGGTCACTGCTGGAGCCTGGAAAGGGAATGTCGGAGACGCGGCAACCGTGATGATTCGTCCGGAGCGGCTCCATGTCACCGAAATTCCCGCCGCTGAAGGAGTCTCGATCCCGGTGATCGTGCAAAGCACGATTTTCCAGGGCCCGGTTGTTCGGATCAGTCTCAAGGCGGCCGATGGCACCGAGATCGTTGGCCACCTCGGGCCGGAACATACGATCGACGGTTTGAAGCCCGGTCAGTCTCTCTATGCCGGATGGGACCGCGGCGCCGCTCGCCTGCTACCCCCCAGCACCCTGAAGCCAGCCCTCGATCCCGACTTCGCGGACACCGCGGAGCGGCTCACCACTTCCCCTATCCCTGGAGCGAGCAGCCCATGAGCAAGAGCAAGGACGACAAAGACCCCGTGCGGGAGTTTCTGATTCAGAACCTGAATCGCCGGAAATTTCTCGGTCGCTCAGCACTGGCGGCCGGCGGTCTTGCATTTGGGGGATCGTTTCTGGCGGCCTGTGCGAAGAAAGACCAGGCGGGAGCCGCCGGAGGCGATTCAACGATGAGCGCTGGAGGGCGTGCGGTTCGAGTATCAAACTGGCCGCTGTATATCGATCCTGAAACAACGGCCGATTTCGAAAAAGCTACCGGCATTCACGCCGAGTATACGGAAGACATTAACGATAACAACGAGTACTTCGCCAAGATCAGCGAGCCGCTCTCTCGCGGCCAGAGCATTGATCGTGACATCATTGTGCTGACCGACTGGATGGCGGGACGCATGATCAGCCTGGGTTACTGTGCCCCTCTGGATAATTCCAAATACCCCAATCGCGCCAACCTGGAAGACAACCTCAAGGACGTGAGCTTCGATCCGGGCCGCAAGTTCAGTGTACCGTGGCTCTCGGGGATGACGGGGATCGGGTACAACCCGAAGAAGACTGGTCGCGAGCTCACCAGCATGAACGATATCTTCGATCCCAGGTTCAAGGGACAGGTGACCATGTTGACCGAGATGAGAGACACCATTGGCCTGCTCATGCTTGCGGAGGGCAAGGATCCCGCGAACGTGACGACCGCTGATGTCCAGGCCGTTGCCGCCAAGATCAAGAAGTACCGGCAGAACGGCCACATCCGCGCGTTTACCGGCAACGATTACGCAGAGGACCTCGCCGCCGGGAACATCGCCGTCGCTATCGCCTGGTCGGGTGATATCCAGGGTCTCGCGGCGGATAATCCGGACCTGCGCTGGATTGCCCCGAAGGAGGGTGCCATGCTCTACTCGGACAACATGATGATTCCGAAGACCTCCGATCGGCAGGAACTCGCCATGGCGTGGATCAACTACGTGTACAATCCTGTCGTCTCCGCCAAGATCGTCAAGGCAGCTCCATACATTTCGCCGACCAAAGGCACCAGCACCGAGCTGCAGAAGATCGCGCCGGAACTCGCGTCGAGTCCATTGGTCAATCCGCCGGCTGACCTTCGCGCGCGACTCCACATTTTCCGCGCGCTGAATGACACGGAGGACCAGGAGTTCAACCGGATCTTCCAGGACGCCGTCGGAGCCTAAGAGAAATCCGATGGCAGGCACCGCATCAGCCAGCACCAGGCGAAATGCCCTCGCGCCCTACCTCCTGGTCGGGCCGGGGGTCATCTGGCTGATCCTCTTTTACCTCCTTCCCACGATCGCGCTCGCCCGCACCTCGGTACGCGCCTCGGGCGTGCCGTGGTGGGATGGCTATCTCCGCGCGTTCACCGATTACGGCGACCACCTGGCGCGTTCGTTTGGCTTCGCCGCAGTGGCGACGCTGGCAGCGTTCATCCTTGGGTATCCGCTGGCTTACGTGATGGCGTTTCGTGCCGGCCGGCTCAAAAACCTTCTGCTCGGTCTCGTCATTCTCCCGTTCTTCACGACCTTTCTCGTGCGGACGTTCGCCTGGAAGACGATTCTGGGTGACGGCGGGATGGCGGTGAGTGTCCTTGGATTTCTCCACCTTCTCCCCGCCGAGGGCAGGCTGCTCAACACCAGCTGGGCAGTGATTGGCGGGCTCACGTATAACTTCCTGCCGTTCATGATCCTTCCGATCTACGTAAGTCTCGAGAAGATCGACCGCCGGCTGGTCGAGGCGGCACAGGATCTCTATTCGAGTCCGCGCCGCGCCTTTGCGCGTGTCGTGTTTCCGCTGTCGTTACCCGGCGTCTTTGCGGGGAGCCTGCTCACCTTCATTCCCGCGTCGGGCGATTTCATCAACGCCGAGCTGCTGGGCAGCCCCAACCAGCGTATGCTCGGCTCGGTGATCCAGGGCCAGTTCCTCACGGTCCGGGACTACCCGCTGGCGGCGGCTCTGTCGTTCGTCCTCATGCTCATCATCACCACTCTCGTGATCATCTATACCCGTGTGCTCGGCACGGAGGATCTCGCATGAAGCCGGCTGGGCGAATGGGAGCGGTCGGGTCGCGATGGAGCGGACGCCTGCTCGATCTGGTCGGGGGGCTTGTCCTGGTATACCTCTTCCTGCCGATCTTTGTCATCATTCTCTATAGCTTCAACAAACCAGCCGGCAAATTCAATTTCGTCTGGAAATCGTTCTCCCTCGACGCCTGGACCGATCCGTTCAAGTACCCAGCCCTCGTCGAGGCAATGAAACTGAGTCTCAAGGTGGCAGCGCTCTCCACGCTCGTGGCGACGATTTTCGGGACGCTCATCGCCCTGGCGCTGGGGCGCTACCGCTTTCGCGGGAGTGGCCCGGTCAATCTGCTGCTTGTCCTGCCCCTCACCACGCCCGAGGTCGTCCTCGGCTCGTCATTGCTCGCGCTTTTCCTTCAGTTCAACGTGGCAACGGGTTTCACGACCATCGTGATCGCCCACATCATGTTTTCCGTGAGTTATGTGGCCCTCACAGTGAAAGCACGGATCCGCGGATTTGACTGGACCCTGGAAGAGGCGGCCATGGATCTCGGCGCTACTCCGTTTCGAGTGGTCACCAAGGTGACCTTACCCCTGATTGCGCCGGGTATTGTCGCGGCAGCAATGTTGTCCTTCGCGCTTTCCCTGGATGACTTCATCATTACGCTGTTCAATGCCGGCAGCAGAGTCACCTATCCGCTCTACGTCTACGGTGCGCGACGGGCCGCGTTCCCGCCCCAGATCAATGTCGTGGCCACGACCATCCTGCTGGGAAGCCTCGTGGTCCTCGGCGTTATTGTGTTCTGGCAGGAGCGCCGGCTCCGCCTTGCAATCACGTCGTAAGAGGCGAGCAGCGGAACTTCCCTCTCGACTCACTCGTAACTCAGACATTCTTCAACCGGACTGTTCGCGTCATGCCTCGATTTCTTTTAAGCCCCCTTCTCGGCATCCTCATCGTTGTTTCCGCGGCTCGTGCGCAGTCGACAGACTCATCTCTGCTCACGCTCCAGCGGGTCCACGCGTCTCCGGAGTTCTTCCCGGACAACTTCGGGCCATCCCGCTGGATGGATGATGGCGCTGCCTACACGACACTCGAGAAGCCAGGCGACGGCGGTGGCCAGGACGTCGTGCGTTATGATACCCGGACCGGCGATCGGTCAGTCCTCATTCCCGCGGCCCGGTTCCGGGTTGCCGGAGACAGTGCCCCACTGGCCATCGAGAACTACGACTGGTCGCCCGATCACAGCCTGGTGCTCATCTACACCAACTCTCGCCCGGTCTGGCGGACCAATACCCGGGGCGATTACTGGATTCTCAATCGGGCGAGCGGACAGCTCAAACGCCTCGGCGGAAATGCCCGGCCTTCGACACTGATGTTTGCCAAGTTTTCTTCTGACGGCAGGCGAATCGGGTATGTGCGGGAGAACAATATCTATGTCGAAGACTTGGCAGACGGCGCTATCACCCAGCTGACGGACAACGGCTCCCGTACAATCATCAACGGGACCTTCGACTGGGTCTACGAGGAAGAGCTGGGGCTGCAGGACGGATGGCGCTGGAGTCCTGACGGCGAATCGATCGCCTACTGGCAACTGAACGCAGACAGCGTGCGCAGCTTCGATCTCATCAACAACACCGATTCGCTGTATTCCACTATCGAGCCCGTGCAGTACCCCAAGGCCGGCGAGAGCAATTCAGCCGCCCGGATCGGGATCGTCAGCTCACACGGAGGCGCGACCCGATGGCTCGCGCTCGAAGGCGATCCGCGGAACAACTATCCAGCACGAATGGACTGGGCGGCGAACTCGAAGGAAGTGTACGTCGAACGGCTCAACCGTCTGCAGAACACGCTCGACATGATCCTTGGCGACGCCGCGACCGGCCAGGTCAGAACCGTGCTGACCGAGAAGGACAGCACCTGGGTCAACGTCGTCAACGATCTCAAATGGCTCGACCATGGCAGTTTTTTCACCTGGGTGAGCGAGCGCGATGGCTGGAACCATGTCTACCGTGTTTCCCGTACCGGCCACACAGTCCAGCTGCTCACCCCTGGCCCGTTCGACGTACTCGGCGTCCAGGGCATCGATGAGAAGTCCGGATATCTTTACTACATAGCCTCTCCGGACAATCCTGCCCAGCGCTACCTCTTCCGCACAAAGCTGGATGGAAAGGGGCGGGCAGAGCGCATCACCCCGGCCGGCCTCAGTGGAACCAACAGCTACAACACATCTCCCAATTTCCGCTGGGCCTTTCACACGCGATCCGCGTTCGGAATTCCTCCGGTGACGGGGCTTGTCTCTCTGCCGGATCATCGCGTCGTCCGCACAGTCGTTGAAAACGCCAGGCTCCGTGAACGCGTCTCCGCGCTCAAGCAGGGGCCGCGCGAGTTTTTCAAGGTCGCAATCGGGGGCGGCGTCAGTCTCAACGGCTGGATCATGAAACCGCCCGGCTTCGATCCGGCTCGCAAGTATCCGATTCTCTTTTATGTGTACGGTGGACCGAATTCGCAGACCGTGCTGGATTCCTGGGGTGGATCGCAGTATCTCTGGTTCCTCATGCTTACTCAGCAGGGGTACCTGGTCGCCAGCGTAGACAATCGAGGTACCGGAGCTCGCGGACACGACTGGCGAAGGATCATCTATGGCCAGCTGGGCGTCGTCGAGACCCAGGATCAATCCGGGGCGGCGCAGGCCATCGGGCGCTGGCCCTATGTGGATTCCACCAGGGTGGGAATCTGGGGCTGGAGCTACGGCGGGTTCATGAGCCTCAACACGCTGTTTCAGCATGGCGATGTCTATCGCACAGCAGTCGCTGTTGCACCGGTCACTCACTGGAAATTTTACGACAACATCTACACCGAGCGATACAACGGTCTCCCTCAGCAGAACCAGGCCGGCTATGATCGCGGATCGCCGCTCAGCTACGTCAAGCAGCTCACCGGTGACCTTCTCCTGGTGCATGGCTCCGGTGACGACAACGTGCATTTTCAGAACAGCCAGTCACTGATGAACGCCCTGGTGTCCGCGAACAAGCAGTTCTCTTTCATGGAGTACCCCAACCGGAACCACGGAATTTCTGGCGGGAATACCCGCCT